>DATCYU010000024.1:0-6639 GCA_036526295.1 Saccharimonadales bacterium (SeqCode)
GAAGGTGCCAAAAAACGCCACGACGCATACTGACCCGGATCATAGGCAAACTGTTCAATGTGGCGACCCGATACCGTTACCGAATAAATCGCCTCGGCAATTTGCTCAACCGATTCAACCACAAACCGGTGGCGCACAAAAAATATCAACCGTCGAACCACCCGGTACCATACCCACAGCACAAAAGCCAAAATATACAGTGCATACCAATACGTCACAAACCAACTGCTCCCGATAAAATCGCCGCCTAGCTTTATTTGATGAAGAAAGGCTAACAAAATAGCACCGTAAATAGTAAGATGCAGCGCATACCACCATTCGTAGCGCATGCGTGTGCGTAAAAATCGCACCGAAAGACCACCGGCAACAAAAAAGATCACCGTTCCAATGCTTGCCCATAGCACGTCTTCGTACTGGCCGGTGTTAAAGGCAATAAACTGATCCCAAAGCGAAAGGTGAGCAGGGCTCGCATACGCAACGAGCAAAAAGGCAAAGTGACCGGTAATTCCCGCCAAAAGCGCATAGCCATTTAGCCGGTGCAGATCAGATATTTCCTGCAAATCAAAAGAGCGTTCAATAAACGGCACACGGCACATAAGAATAATCTCAAGCACGACACTCCAACCGGCAACAAGCCCAAATAACCGGCCAATCGCCATAATACGGTCATTGCCCGAAAGCAGCGCCGTAATACTGCCGTTCCACCAGCCAATAAAAAGCAAGGTGAGCGTCATAATAACTGCGACGTAAAACCAACGTCGCATCGTTTTTCGTTCGTGAAGAGTTTGCACACTATTAGTATGCCGAGCAAACCTTAAGAAACCACTAAAGCATAGTTAGTTGTAACGAGTCACTTAAGGAGCTTTTATTGACCAAGCGTAAGCATCATAGTACAGTAAAAACAACAATGAAAACACACGAGCGCGGCTTTACTCTCATTGAACTTGCAATTGTTATTGTGATTATTGCTATTCTTGCTTCGGTTACCATTTTTACGTATACCAAGGTGCAAGTTAATTCACGCGATTCTGCTCGATCCTCTGAGATGACCTCCATAACCGATGCACTTGAGCGTTACTTTGGTAAAAACGGTGAATACCCTAGCTGTGCCCAAATGACGCAAAGCGGCAGCCAGGTGAGTACCCTTTTAGGCGGGCTCGATCAAAGCATATTGGTCGCTCCTAAAGCTGCTAATGGCACCACTAACTCAATTAGTACCTGCGCAAGTCTCACAGCCGGCGCAGGTAGTGACGTCTATGCATATATTGGCGACGGCAGTACTGCGTGTAGCACGGGAACTGCGTGTGCTACCTATACACTCCAGTACCGCGAAGAGGGAACGGGGAACATCATTTCAAAAGCCGGCCTTCATCAAGCGCAAGCCACTCCTGTTTCAGCACCTTCGGCACCAGTTGTTACTGCAGGTATGTCTGGCTCAAATGCTGTCGGTACAACCGGTACGGTACTATGTAGCGTTGGAACGCCTCAATATCAGCTTCGCTCAAGTAGCACCAACACCGCCACTGCAGGTACGTGGTCGGCATGGTCTACGTGGTCTTCGTCTCAGCTTACCCTTACCGTCGCGGCTTCACAGGGCTACCAGTATAGCTTCCAGGCCCAAGCGCAATGCTACGATGCCACTAACACCAGTGCGGCGTCACCCGTCAGTAACGTTGCAACCACTGTATATCCCATTGCAACCCCTGCAGTGCCTAGGTATCTCAGCCCGGCGTCATTCGCCAATAACGTGAACGCGACCGTTAACTATGCAGGCTATTGCCCAACCGGAACATCAGTAGTAAACGGCACCTTTCGTACGCAAGCCTGGACCGGCGGTCAGTGGGGCCCGCACCCCTGGGGCTTTCTCGATTCTTGGCAGAACGCCACCGGTTCAACCAAGTATGTTTCTTACTGGGGTAAGTACCAATGCTCAACCCCATATTCAACCTCTGCCTATTCGGCCGAATCGTATAATTCAATAGCGGTAGGGCCATAGGAGTAAATCAATATGTTTGACCCGCAAGCAAAGCAGCATACCGTCTTAAAACGCATAGCAATTGGCGCACTTATTGTGCTACTTGTTGGTGCTATTAGTTATGGTGTTGCCATGCTCCTTAAAAACATATCGAACAATTCACTCACTGGGGCTAACTCAGCGAATAACACACAGCAAGCCATGACACCAACCGCACCTAGTGCCGCATCATTAATTAGCGGCTACCTTGCACCCGGTGCCATGCCTGCACTCGCTAACTACACCGTTCAACAAGACACTTCCGCACCAACGCGAATGAGCGTCAAAGCCGACGATCAAGCATACGCCGTGAGCGTTAGTACAGTAAATTATGCGCTCTTTTATGCAAAAGCTACACCCGGTGCAGGTGATGCCAAGGCTATTAGCGATCAAACAACCGCCTACCTAAAAGACAAGGGCTTTGCTACTGCCTCATCGGTAGATGCATCAACCGCCGATACGGCCTACACAACCTACACCGATCTTGGCTCAATCTGCCAACTCACAAGCTCCACGACAAGCACACCGCCATTTTATGTCATTGCCTGTGCTAACAAAACCGATATTCAGAACGAATACGCTAGCGTTAAAAAACTACTCGACCTCTATCAAAAAACTAATCCGCTTGACCCATTTACTCGCGCCTTTACCTCAACGATCTCATCGAACAATAAGGTCATGACCACAATTAGCCTTACCACCAGTAAGCAACAGCACCCCTTACTTTTGTTTGCCGCTATAGACAATAACTGGGAATACCTTGGAAACATTGGCGATGGCAGCGGTGCGAGTTCTAACGGTAAGTATTCGCTAAGCGCCAGTGTCATCACGGCCATCCACCAGGCAAAATACGGCGACTTTTTGGCTCACAACCTGCAGCAGTAGCGAGCGGTAGGCCTAGCTACTGCGCAATAAAATACCCACCGTAGCGATGGGTATTTTATTATTGCAATTTGATTTACCTAGCGTCCGTACGCGCTCGTCCCGTAGCCACCTTTTTTATCGTCTTCGCCGCCAAGGCGCAGCAACGTATTCAGAAGGCCCGTAACACCCACAGCCGCAAGCAGTACACCGCCACTATACTTTAAAAAATCCTTGCGGTTCATTTCTTTAGCGAGAAGTTGTGTAATTCGTTTCTTCGTTTGTGTCATCTTTATCTTTCCTCTATTTGTACCTATTTAACCAAACTACTCATGCTTATGCAAGCATTATGTTGGCATATTTTCGTCGGCAAGCGAGCCGGGCTGGTTTAATACCTGTGGGCGCGAAGAGGCAACCATAGGACCGCGAAAATCAGATATGACACGCCGAGGCGCAACTCGTCTTGCGGGCTGTACCCGCGGGCGGGTGGGCATTCGAAATGTACCATCAATAGAGCGCACGGGCCGTCGTAGGGGTGTTGAAGCCTGAGTAGGCACCACTGCCGGCTTTGATGTCGTAGTTATCGGCTGGTGTCCTGGTGATTGCATAGAAGGGCTCATTACGCTTGTGCCTTGTGCAGGGGTTTGCATAATAGGGCGCCGCACCGTGCTCTCGGGTTGAGGGATCGTTTTAGTTTCGAGCGGCTGTTTTTTAGATTGCCTTTTTTGGCGACGCGCCCGAACGGCTTGCTGAAGAATTACAACACCAATCGCGACGTTATACAGCACAATGACCGGGCTTGCTACCAATGCCTGTACCGTGAGATCGTTGGCAAACGGTACTACAACCGCAATAAGAATACTGCCTAAAACAACATATTTTTCAAATTTAAGTAATTTTTTAGGAGGCAAGGGCGTTACGTGGTCGGCAAGGCTCATAAGAAGTGGTAGCTGAAAAATAATAGCAAAGGTAATGACAATACCCATAACAAACCGAAGATATTCATCGGCCGATATAATCGCTACGAGACCATCAAGCTGAAAGCCGTAAAAAAAGTGGAGTGCAAGTGGAATAATACCTAAGAAACCAAAGGCCGCACCAGCGAGCGCTAAAGTAAACGATGCCACCGTAGTTGCAATAACTCGTTTTCTCGAAAGCCGCTCAACCAAAGCGGGCTGCACAAACATAATAGCGTTAAATACCGCCACAGGCACAGCAGCAACGACGCCAACCATCAAACAAATTTTAATGATAAACATGAAACTACCCGAGGGCGACATGTAGTGCAACGAGCCATGCAGTGGCGATTTTATAAATTCAAACAGGGGAACGTAAAACAAGTAGCCCACCACCATACCAACCAAAAGCACCGCGGCAACCATAAGTAGCCGCATTTGGATCTCGCGCACATGATGAATCATCATCATGGGCTCGGTGCTTTTTTGTCTACGCCCCCGCATGGTACCCTAAGTAATCCGGAAAGATTACTTTTCTTCAGTTGTGCTTGCTACGTCTGCTTTTTTGCTGCGTTCTGCGGTATCGTCGCTGCTTAAGCCCTTTTTGAGCTCGCGAACCGACTCGCCTACACCACGCGCAAGTTCAGGAAGCTTTTTAGCGCCAAACAAAATGAGGATGATCGCCAGCACTATTAGAAATAACTCTACCTTGCCCATACTTCGCCCTTTCAATTCTTTTCGAATTTGTTACACTATAAATATAAGCAATATTACACATAAATACAAGGTGCGATAACCCATATGAAAAAGCAACACCTCAGTTATATTCACAAAAAAATCCAATTCATACTTGCGACGTTACTTTTTGTGGTTTCGGTTGGTAGTGCCTCGCTTTTTGCCGCCCCGGTAACCCACGCGGCCGATGCGTCGTACTCTTGTGGTTCGTATGGCGCCGGCGCTTACTCAACGAATGTTAACTGTGCCACCGGCGCACCAAACACAGGTTTTAATGGCGTAGTTAATAAAATCATGCAACCAGCTAACCTGGCTGCCATTATCGCCTCACTCCTGCTTCTGACCGGTGGTATTGTGCTACTTGTAAGAAGTAGCAAAAAACGCAAAAAAGCCGTTGCGTTTTCAACCCGTAACGAATAGTTTTGTTCGCACCCCAGGGGTAGTGTATACTTGCTGAAGTGAAGCAACCTGTTTTTGAAACCCTTACACTCGACAAAATTGTTGGTGGCGGCCAAACCTTAGGCCAACTTAATAATGGTAAAAAGGCGTTCGTTTGGGGTGGTTTGCCCGGTGAGACTGTCACTATTGAGGTAACGAAGAAAAAATCAGGTTACGTTGATGGGGTAGTAGGCGAAATAATCCAATCAAGCACCAACCGAGTTACGCCCCGCGATGCAACAAGCTATCTTTCAACTAGCCCTTGGCAAATTATGGATTTTGACTCTGAGCAGCACTATAAAGCAGCGCTTATTGAAGAGGCATTCGAATTACACGACATTGTATTGCCGCAACCAATTGAGGTATATGCCAATTCTGCCTCTTACGAATACCGCAATAAAGTAGAGTTCAGTTGGTGGTGGAGCCTAGAAAATTCAGAACTCGACCTCGCGTTTTTTAGGCGAGGAACTCACGGCAAAATACCGGTAGAAGGCACATCGCTTGCTCGCCCCGAAATTAACCACGCCGCCCAGAAACTCCGTGGTCTTTTAAGAAAAAAACAAGTTGAAGCCCGCAATCTAAAAACAGTTATTGTTCGATGTAATCAGGCGGGTGATGTTATTATGCAACTCTACGTCAAAGAGGCCGATTTTGAGGCTCTTGCCGACAGCGAGCTTTCATCTCTCGGCATACGTGGTTTTGAGCTGATTTACAGCAACCCCAAAAGCCCTGCAAGTGTTATAACTACGCGACTGCAATCGTGGGGGCAAACCACACTTACCGATACAATCCTGGGCGTGCCATTCACCTACGTTGCTGAAGGGTTCTTTCAAATCAACCTGCCCGTCTACGAACAAGCACTTCGCGACATGCGTGAATGGGTTGAAATAGATAAGCCAACCGTCGACCTTTATAGTGGCGTTGGCAGTATTGGCCTTACCATTGGCGGCAATAACGTCACGCTCATTGAAAGCAACGAGCATGCCGTTGAAGAGATGAAACGAAATATCTCGGCCCAGCACCGTCAGGACACCGCTACAGCTATTCTTGCACCCAGCGAAAAGGCACTCGAGCATATTACCAATGATGATTGTATTATTGTAGACCCGCCACGAGCTGGTCTTCATGAAGACGTTGTTGCTCGTCTACTAGAAACCCGGCCGCGACGTATTGTTTATTTAAGCTGCAACCCCGTTACGCAGGCGCGCGATGTCGCGCGCCTCGCACCAGGCTACGGCATACGCCACCACAAGGGCTATAATTTCTTTCCACGTACACCTCATATTGAGCACCTGGTTGTACTTGACCTAAAAAAGGCCTCATCGTAGACTCGGTTCATGGCAACATTACCTTCGTTTTTACACAACCCACAAGAAATTCGTACCAATCAGCGGTTTGCAACATTTAAGGCAACCGACGAAGCGGGTCGAACAGTTTTTGTTAAACAAGTTGTTCATCCAAACCTGGGTGGTCGCCTACGAAAAGAGCTTTACGCAATTGAACGAATGAGACAGACGGCAGAAACATTACGCAAACCGTTTCCATTTTTAATCCCGGAGGTATTACAAAGTGGCGAGGACTACCTTGTTACCAACTGGGTGCAAGGTAGCGTTATGCCTTTTGATGCCACCCTGC
>DATCYU010000025.1:0-6262 GCA_036526295.1 Saccharimonadales bacterium (SeqCode)
TGTGGATGAGTTCCAAAACTTTGCTACGGAAAGCTTTGAGACAATTCTGTCCGAAGCTCGTAAATATCGTCTTAATCTTATACTAGGCAACCAGTTTATGACTCAGTTAACCGATAAGATCCGTGAGGCGATTATTGGTAACGTAGGAACGGTAATTAGTGGTCGTATTGGTATTACCGATGCTGAGATATTAGTTAAAAAATTTACGCCAACGTTTGATACCGAAGATCTCACGAAACTTCCAAACTACCAGTCGATCGTCAGCATTATGATCAACAATGTTCCTTCGGCGCCATTTAGTATGTCATTTCTGCCACCAATGGGCCAAACGAATCCTCAGTTGCGCGACGCCCTAAAGCGTCTTTCGGCGGCTAAATATGGTAAGCCACGTGCTCAGGTTGAAAAAGAGATCTTTGAGCGCCTAGGGCGCGCAGAGGCAGAGAAAAAGGCGAAGGCCGAGGAAGCGCAAAAAAAGCAGGTTCAACGTGTAACGAGCGTCGGGAACTCGGGCGGTGGGTCATCATTCCTTGATGAATGGCTTGCAAAACGTAAACAGCTCAATAAAACGCCGGCTCCTTCGAGGGCGCAGGCTACAACGCCGCCACAGCCTACTCCTGTATTTACGGCACCGTCCGCTACGCCAGTACCATCTTCAGAGATGCCAGCTATAGCACCATCTACGGATCAAAACCAACCCGCCCCAGCTGCTCCAACCCAGCCTCAGCAGAACGCACAGCCAGAGAGCCTGCACCTCAGGGGTGATAAGGCTGGGGCAAGTAATGACAGCGAAGTCTCTATCAAACTTCGCTAACCCCCCTTACACATACTAGTTAGGTAGTTTAAAACCGGTCGCGTTATTTGCGACCGGTAACCATTACTTTTAGAAAGTCGTAGGCGATTCCCAGGAGCCATCCGAGGGCAAAGGCGCCTATGGTTTCAAACCCCGACAAAGTGTATCCAAGCTGTTTCGCAATAAAGTAAACCGTAGTCATAACAATAAAGGCAAGTATAGAGCCAGACAGAATGGCGTTAGGGCGCGCGATAGTGTTTCCAACGGCGTCGCTGGCGCGTTCTATGGCCTTATTGTGAATTACCTTACTAAACGTACGGCTAGGGCCGGACATATGCATGCGAACTTCCTGCATGGTTGCCGTAAAGCTGGCATCGCGATCTTTTTGGCTTATAACACGCTCGTTGCGTCGTTCTGCGGGCGACAGGGGGCGATGTTCCTGTTCGTGCCGTTCTGCGCTATTAGCACGCTCTAGCGCCTCCTGACGAGCCTTTTCGGCGTCGTGCTCGGGTGACATTTCGCCTGCACGCTCATGATGTTCCCGAAGGGCTTCGTGTCGTTCAAGACGCGCTTTTTCAAGTTCGGCAGGATTATGCTCTTTTTCGGGGGTTAGTGGGAGTTTTTCTATACTCATAGGATCACCTCTTATATTGTACCTGTGTTAAGATCGCGGCGAATAAGGCGAACTTCTTTCTTCACCTGGCGAGAGCGAGCGTAGAAGTAAACAACTACGGCTAGCACGGTACCAGCAAAGATCATATTTTCCGTTGCACCAGTGTGAGGAAGCTCTGTAATAGTTGCCTCGATAATCTTCGGGGTAGGGCATTGAACTGAAACGGTTGTAGCACTACCGGCGACATCATTGGTCATGCGGCAGTCGTACGAAGCGAGGTTGCCGGGACTTTGAGGTGTTGCTGGAATGACAGACTTAACATTAACAATAACGATTTTTTCTATACTCTGACTCGGTGCAACTTGAACGGATGGCCAAGAAAGGTTGCCGACGAGTTCTACTGGTGTAGTGCTGTCGAATTTCGCAACTGTTGCGCCACCGGCATCAACGAGGTCGGCGTACTCTAGAACGTCAGATAGATTATCCTGGAGCGTGTAAGTGCCAGTCGTTTTGCCCGTATTTGTAATTTTTAAGTGATATTCGAGCCGGTCGCCTGGAAGGGCGGTAGTATTGTTTGCGTTGGCAACGAGTTGTGTGACATTCTTTACGGTTTTTGTAATCGTAAAGGTTGATGTACACTTTTCGTTCTTGTACCACAGCGATGAGTCGCTTTCGCATGGCTTACACTCAGGGCTGTCAGCGGTAAGGTCGGGGTTAAGTGCACAGCGAGGTTGTGGAGTGACGGTAAGTGTTTTTTGGCAATCAGGCGACGTTTTCTCTCCAACACTTGTAAGTGCAGTTACTGTCACGGTATACGACCCGTCTTTTTGGAAATTGTATTTTAGCGTATCTGAGGTTGCGTTAGTTGCAACGGTCCGGCTATAAATCACTACCCCCTTAGCATCTTTGACAGTGTACGTATAGCCATTAATGAGCGCGTTATTTTGTTTTGATGCTTTGGTGGTAAAGTTAAATTCGGTGCGTGTAATAGGTGTTATGGCTAGTGCCGAGCAGGCAGCTGTAGGCTGCGCTGGTGGTGGCGGAAGTTTAATGAACGCGGGGTTGCCGCATCCGCTCATAAGCGCAAACCACTGGCCGTCGACGGCGCGCTTACCAATGACACCGTAATAGAGTGAACCGTGGGCTTCTGTCCAGGGTGTTGAGTCAAATTTATAAAGATAACTACCATATACAGTGGTTGACGTGCCGGCTACTGCGTAAGGAGTGCGCTGCCATGAATATGATGACGAACGGCCTACGCTTTGGATAGTATTGTTGAAGTCGCGCGAGTTGAACGTTGTCCATGAGCCGTTTACGAGATCCTGCCTGGTAATGCCAAACTGGCGGTATATTTGCTGAAGATCTTTGTGGCCGGCGCTGTCTTCGTTGCGGTCGTAGATTGCCAAAAGATCGTCTTTACTCTTAAAACCACCGTATATAATATTGTTTCCGTTGGCGGCATTAGCAGATTCGGGTGGGTTAAAGACGGCAAATGATTGCACTACAAGGGCAAGAATTGTAAAAATCAGGCCAATACGTCGCGTGGCCTCTTCTTTGCGTAAGCGGCGGGCATAAAAGCCCAATTGCCCAACGAGTGCAGGGCTGAATGGCAGGTTAGATACTATTTTTCTAAACATTTTGCCTGTTTTTTGCCTTTAATTTTTGTTTAGGGCCCCTCTTACGATCTACATTAGCATAAGAAATATGTTCAGTGCAATAGCTTGAGTGAACACAATTTTTTCGGTATGCTATAATAAGAGTAAACCACTGAATATCTGGAATAGTGAGGGAAAATGGTTGACCATAAAAAAGACGATGGCTCTTATACGGGGTCACAAATTCAAGTTCTTGAGGGGCTAGAGCCTGTTCGCAAACGCCCGGGAATGTATATTGGTAGCACTGGTTACGATGGTGTGCACCACCTTATTAAAGAAATTGCGGACAACTCAATTGACGAAGCGATTGCCGGATACGCTACTCGTGTTGACGTAGTAATCCTTAGTGATGGTGGGATAACTATTACCGACGATGGTCGTGGTATTCCTGTTGATAAGCACCCAAAAACAGGTCTTAGCACCCTAGAGACAGTATTAACAGTACTTCACGCTGGTGGTAAGTTTGGCGGCGGTGGTTATAAGGTATCATCTGGTCTCCACGGTGTAGGTTCAAGTGTTGTAAATGCTCTTTCTACAAAGCTAATTGCAGAGGTGGTGCAAAAAGGCGAACTATACCACATTGAATTTGAACGCGGTGCCGCAACAATGCCACTGAAAAAGCTTGGCAAAACCGATCGGCCAACTGGCACGTTAATTACGTTCTATCCAGACCCAACCATTTTTAAAGAAACAGTTGAATTTGATTATAAGTGGGTTGTTAACTATCTACGCCATCAAGCTTACCTTACAAAAGGTGTTTATGTGTCGGTTCATGACGAGCGGAGCAAAGAGCGCGCAGCATTTTACTTTGAGGGTGGTATTAAGAGCTACGTTAAGCATCTTAATATCGGCAAAGAAGTACTCAGCGATGATGTTTTTTATGTTGAAAAACAAGTAGAAGACTCAAGCGTGGAGGTGGCTATTCAATATAATGATACCTACGCTGAAACGCTCAAGCCATTTGCAAATAACGTGTTAACCCCAGATGGTGGCACGCATGTTATTGGTTTTCGGACCGCATTAACGCGCGTTATCAATGACTATGCGCGTAAAAGCGGCCTTTTGAAAGAAAAAGAAGAGAATCTTTCGGGTGATGATGTCCGCGAAGGTCTCACCGCTGTTATTTTGGTTAAGTTGCCTGACCCTCAGTTTGAAGGTCAAACAAAAAACAAATTGGGTAATCCAGAAGTTCGTCGGTATGTCGATCAGGTGATGTCGGAGTACTTCTCGTACTACTTAGACGAAAATCCGGCTGTTGCGAAAAAGATTGTTGGTAAAGCAACGCTGGCCGCTCGTGCTCGCAAAGCAGCTCGTGCTGCCCGCGATAACGTTATTCGCAAAGGTGCGCTTGACGGCATGGGTCTTCCGGGAAAGCTATGGGATTGCTCAAGCAAAAGCCCAGAAAACAGCGAAATTTACATCGTTGAGGGTAACTCGGCTGCGGGCTCGGCTAAAGAGGGACGCGATAGTAAAACGCAAGCAATTTTGCCGCTTCGTGGTAAAGTTCTCAACACCGAGCGCGCCCGACTTGATAAGATGTTTGCCAACAAAGAAATTGTTGCAATGATTCAGGCATTTGGTGTAGGTATTGGCGAACAATTTGACCTTAACGGCCTTCGTTACCATAAAATTATTATCATGACCGATGCCGATGTCGACGGTAGTCACATTGCAACGCTTCTGCTTACATTCCTGTTTCGCTACATGAAAGAAGTGGTCGAAAAAGGGCATGTATACCTAGCAAAGCCACCTCTCTATAGTATTAACCGGGGTCAAAAGAAGGTCTACGTTTATGATGAAACCACACTCGATGCCGAACTTGATAAGCTAGTTGCCGAAAAGAAAGACAGAGGTACGACGGTTAACCCAGAGGACGACAAGGCAAAGCAGGCTGGTGTGACAATCTCACGCTTTAAGGGTTTGGGCGAGATGGACGCCGAACAACTATGGGAAACAACAATGAATCCAGAGAACCGAGTGCTTATTCAGGTTCATATGGATGATGCCGAGCAAGCCGATGCGATCTTTACAAAGCTAATGGGGGATGAGGTTAGTATGCGGCGGAGCTTTATACAGGCACGTGCAAAAGAGGCAGATTTAGAGGAGTTAGACGTTTAATATCATGGAAGACGACACTACGAACAACATGGAACTAGCTAACGACGCGCCGCTTGAAGGTGAAGTTGTGGAGACTCCGGGCCTTGAGCGCCGCAAACTTGAATCGGTAATGGAAGACAGCTTCTTCCGTTACTCAATGAGCGTGATTATCGATCGAGCCCTACCGGATGTCCGCGACGGTCTTAAGCCAGTGCATCGTCGTATCTTGTACTCAATGAACCAAAATGGTAACCGGCCAGGGGCGAAATTTGTTAAAAGTGCGCTTATTGTTGGTGATGTGATGGGTAAGTACCACCCGCATGGTGACAGTGCTATCTACGATTCTATGGTGCGCTTAGCGCAACCATGGTCACTTCGGTACCCCATGATTGATGGGCAAGGAAACTTTGGCTCGATGGACGGTGACCCAGCAGCTGCCATGCGTTACACCGAGGCTCGTATGCAACATATCGCCGAAGATATGTTGGCTGATATCGACAAAGAGACGATTGATTTTCGGCCAAACTACGATGGTTCGCGCCCCGAGCCAGTTGTGCTGCCAGCCAAGGTGCCAAACCTACTACTTAACGGTCAGATTGGTATTGCTGTTGGTATGGCAACTAATATTCCGCCGCACAATCTTGGTGAGTTAGTGGATGCCTCAATTGAGCTGATCGACAACGAAAACGCAACAATTGACGATCTTCTAAAGCATGTCAAGGGTCCGGACTTTCCAACAGGTGCCGTTGTATACGGTGGTATGCCCATGAAACAAGCCTACCAGACGGGTCGTGGTAGTGTTATGATTCGCGCAGTGGCCAACATTGAGGAAACAAAAAAAGGTCGCCATCAGATTGTTGTGACCGAAATTCCATATGGTGTAAATAAAGCAACGCTTATTGAAAAAATTGCTGAACTCGTAAAAGATAAAAAAATCAACGGCATCAGCGATCTTCGTGATGAAACAGCACGCGGTAAGGTACGTGTTGTTATCGAGCTCAAAAAGGATGCCTACCCCAAGAAGCTTCTTAACCAGCTTTATAAACTAACAGCGCTTCAGGCAAGCTTCAATTTTAATATGCTGTCATTGGTTGACGGCATTCAACC
>DATCYU010000026.1:0-8343 GCA_036526295.1 Saccharimonadales bacterium (SeqCode)
ATTACTTCAAACCGTCTGGCGCACATCGGCGTTCATCATCGAAATAATGCCAGGTATCTGCTATACTAGGATCGAATAAAATAGAGAGGGAAGTTTTATATGGCGACACCGAAAAGTCAGCGTATCGGTATATGGGTGATAGCCATTGTGATGCTTGTGGGAACGATCGGCTCTTTTGCGGTTATGATTCTTTCGAATCAAAATAGCACTGTAGAGCAAGCGCATATTAAAGATCTAACCCAAAAATATCAAAATGACTATAAAGCCTACCAAGCAAAGGTTGATGAGCAGACAAAACTGCTTTCCGACCAATACTATCAAGAATTTAACGCCTATTCATCGCGGCCCGCACCGTTCGACAAGGCGAGTGTAAAAAACCTAACCACGAGCGATCTAAAAGTAGGTACTGGCGACGCCATAACCGACAAGTCAACGTTTGCCGCCTACTACATTGGGTGGACACCAGACGGCAAGGTATTCGATAGTTCAATTGATAATGGCAAGCTAAAAGCGCCTATTAAGGCCGCGCCAAAGGGAGTTATTAGTGGCTGGACCGAAGGTGCAAATGGTATGAAAGTTGGGGGAGTCCGCGAACTGACCATTCCTGCCGATAAAGCCTACGGCGAGGCGGGCAGTGGCGATAAAATTCCGGCAAATTCCCCACTAAAGTTCGTTATTATGATCATTCCAACTCCGACAGATATACCACAACCGCAAGCACCCCAGGAGTTGATTGATTATTACAGTAGAAACGCTAGACAGTAGTGCTATACTAAGTATAGTAAAATAAAGAGAGGAACTATGGAAGGAAAAATTAGGGACGTTATTATGATCGGCGCTGGCCCAAGCGCACTCGCCGCAGCGGTGTATACCACGCGCGAGGGTATAGATACGGTGCTGTATGAAAAGGCGGTTATTGGTGGCCTGGCAGCTATTACCGATCAAGTTGACAATTACCCTGGTTTTCCTGACGGCGTTCCGGGCCTTGAACTAGCCGATAGGCTCCAAAAGCAAGCCGAACGTTTTGGCGCCCAAATTGAATACGGCGATGTGTCAGCGATTCGCGACGAAGGCGATGTTAAGGTTGTGACTGTTGACGATCAAGAAGTAAAAGCTCGCACCGTACTTATTGCAACGGGCAGTGATTACAGTAAGCTGGGTGTTCCTGGCGAGCAAGAATACTATGGCCGCGGCGTCCACTACTGCGCAACCTGCGACGGCGCCTTTTACCGCGACAAACGCCTGGTAGTGGTTGGCGGCGGTAACTCTGGCGTCCAGGAAGCATTGTTTTTGACTCGTTTTGCCTCGCATATTGATTTGCTTGTTCGCAGTACGGTAAAAGCAAGTGAGGTACTGCAGGAACAAATGAAAGATTTTGTTGACCAAGGCAAGGTAACGATTCATCTGCACACGAGTGTCGATGAAATTACTGCTAAAGACGGTAAAGTAACTGGCGTGCGCGCCACAAAGGACGGCCAACCGACAACATTTGAGGCAGATGGCGTCTTTGTATTTATTGGGCTCAAGCCAAACACGAAGTTTTTAGAGGGCAGTGGCGTAGAATGTGACGAACGGGGTCTTATTAAGACCGACGAGCATCTTTCAACGAATCTTCCGGGCATATACGCAAGCGGCGATGTTCGCAGTGGCGCAACTATGCAGGTAGCAAGCGCTGTTGGCGAGGGTGCTACTGCGGCACTTTCGATTCGTGAATATCTTGACGAATGGAAGCATAAAAACAAGTAAGTTACTTACCTAAAAAGTACACCGGCGCGTTAGTCGGTGTATTTTTTTACTTCGCGCAAAATAAGATCGGGGCGGTCGGTTACGACGCCATCAACTCCTTGCTCGGCTAGGCGCAGCGCAGTAAGCGGTCGGTTAACGGTATATGCATAAATAAACAAGCCAGCACGTTTAGCGATTTCTATTGCAAGCGGATTAATATATAATCGGTGAAACCCTACCGCTGAAAGGTGCAGCATTCGGTGGTACACAACAAAACTAAAAGGGTTTACGCTATGCAGAAGTGCTAGGTTGGCGTGGCGGCTAACGCGCCGTATGGTCGATAGTTCACTACCGCGAAACGACGAAAATATAACGTTATCCCAATCACTCTTTGGCTTTTTAACGTAGGTAGATTGTATGAGGTCGGCCACAACTTTACCAGTGCCGCGCCCTTTAATTTCTATGTTTAAAAGAATATGGCCAAAAAATTCGTCAAGGACATCTTGCAGAGGAACAATGGGCTGTTTTTGAGTTTTTTGCTGGAGCTCTTTGAGGGTATGATGCGAAATAATTGAAGCGTCGTGATGAGTTCGCAGGGTATGAAAATCGTGAGTAAGCACGGGAATTCTATCTTTAGTGAGCCGAACATCAAGCTCGAGCATATCGGCACCTGCCTCGGTACCAGCGCGCATTGCCTCAAGGCTATTTTCAGGAGCCAGACCCGCTGCTCCTCTGTGTCCGATAACTAGCATAATTATTCTAAAGTATAGCAAATTTGCTACAATGGTGACAGTAAACAAAAGGAGACCTTTATGGCTGATTTTAATAAGATCCTTACCCCTGGTAATGTTAACGAAGGCGTTATTAACGTTGTTGTTGAAATTCCGGCTGGTAGCATGCATAAAATTGAATGGAACCGTGAGCTTGCAGTTATGCAGCTTGATCGTGTAGAGCCTTCGGTTTTTGCTAAGCCAACAAACTACGGCTTTATTCCCCAAACTCTTGACGAAGACGGTGACGAGCTCGATGTACTGCTTGTAACCAACGAGCCACTGCCTACAGGTATTTTTCTTGAAGCAAAAATTGTTGGTGTCATGAAATTTGAAGACGACGGTGAGGTTGACGACAAAATTGTTGCCGTTCCTGCCGACGATCGCAACACCGGTAACCACGTCAGCACGCTAGCCGATCTTCCTCAGCAGCTCATTAAGCAAATTGAGTTCCACTTTAACCACTACAAAGACCTTAAAAAACCAGGCACAACTGTAGTAAAGAGATGGGGTGATATTGAAGAGGCAAAACAGGTTATTGCTGAATCTATTAAGCGCTGGGACGAACGCTAGTTTTTGCAGCCCATAGAATAACCCGCCGAAATGGCGGGTTATTTATTCTTCCTACGGAGCGCTTTTTGTTTTATGACGTTGGCGGCGCTACTAATCGTTTCAATGACCTCCATTTTCTTGAGCTGAGCGCGGAGTTTTTCGCGGGCGTGGTTAGTAGTGACGACATCGAGCCACGACTGCTTAGGCAACGAAAGCTTACGAGTAATAACCTCAACCATATCGCCGTTTTGTAGGGGCTTGTCAAAGGCGTGAATCGTGCCATTTACCTTAAAGCTGTAGGCATGCTTGCCGATGTCGCTGTGTACCATGTAGGCAAAGTCGAGCGGCAGGGCACCTTCGGGTAGGTTATAAATGTCGCCTTTTGGTGAGTACACAAAAATACGGTCGCCAAAAAGGTCGACGTTGAGTTGATCGTCGGGTATTTCGTCGCCCGAACGAAGTCGTGAGGCAATTTCTTGCAGTTGCGTAATCCACTGCAACTGAGCAGGCAAATTCGAAACGGTGTGTTTTTTGGTATAGTCCTTTGAATTTTTACTTTCGTGGTAGTGAAAGCTTGCGGCCAGACCGCGCTCGGCGTAGTCGTGCATTTCGTAGGTACGGATCTGAAATTCCACAATTTGTTTGCTGGGCGTAATAACTGTCGTATGAAGACTTTGGTAGCCATTTGGTTTTGGCACGGCGATGTAGTCTTTAATACGCGAGATCATTGGTTGGTACAGAGAATGCAAAATGCCAAGTACTTTATAGCAATCTTCTTTGTTTTTTACGACAATCCGAAGTGCCATAAGGTCATAAATATCGTCAATGTTCCCGCCAACTTTTTGAAGCTTTTTATGCAGGCTGTAGACACTTTTAACGCGCCCGTTGACCTCAAATTCAATATGGTGTTTTTTGAGCTCGGCTTCAACTTCTTGACGAACGGCACCGAGTTTACGCGTGCTTTTTCCAAGGCGTTTGCTCAGAAGGTTTTTAAGTCGGTGATATTCTTTGGGATCAAGATAACTAAAGGCGTATTCCTCAATTTGCATACGTACCCGACCCATACCAAGCCGATCGGCCATAGGGGCGAAGACCTCAAGGCTTTCCCGTGCAATTTTAATTTGCTTGTCGTGCGGCATGTGCTGAAGTGTCGAAAGGTTGTGAAGGCGGTCGGCAAGCTTAATGATAATAACGCGAACGTCTTGCCCTACGGCAATCAGCAGCTTTGATAAGTTATCTTTTGTCTGCGGCAGGTAGCTTTCGAGGTTACGCATGCCCGCGCGGGCCTGAGAAACTTTTGTGACACCATCTACCAAAAAAGCAACATCATGACCAAATAGGTTTTCGATTGTTTCAAGAGTAGCATCGGTATCCTCAACGGTATCATGCAATACGCCCGCCAGAACGGTGTCGATATCCATTCCCCAATCAATGAGGGTTGCGGCGACTGCTAACGGGTGAATAATGTACGGCTCGCCGCTTTTACGTTTTTGGCCTTCGTGTGCTTTCGTTGCAAAGTCAATGGCATGGTCAAGTTCGAGGAGCTGATCTTCCTCGTAATGCGCCTTGGCTTGGTCGAGCACATGCTGCTTTTTCATGTGCTCATAAGTATAAGCCATTTTCCTTGATTATAATAGGGGTGCGGCTGCAAGTATTTGCAGCGGATTTTGATTGGTATATAATATGAGGCGAAACACTCATGCTAATAATTAATTAAAAACGTAAAAAATAAAAAGGAATAAACTCAATGAGTCAGGTGAACATTGCTATTAACGGGTTTGGTCGTATTGGCCGTAATGCGTTCAAGATTGCATTTGAACGAAGCGACGTTGTTGTTGCCGCTATTAACGACCTTACCGACACAAAAACGCTCGCACATCTTTTAAAGTACGATTCGTCATACGGCGTGTACCAGCACGAAGTTGGTCACGACGATGAAGGGATCATTGTTGACGGCAAACACATTAAGGTTTATGCACAAAAAGACCCCGCCCAGCTACCGTGGCGCGATTTGAATATTGATGTTGTTATTGAAAGTACAGGCTTTTTTGTTGAGCCGGCAAAAGCTCGCGCACACATTGACCAAGCGGGTGCAAAGCGAGTTGTTATTAGTGCCCCGGCAAAGGGTGATGGCTCTGACACCATTGTGCTTGGCGTTAACGAAGACAAAATCGGCAAAGAAGGCACAAGTGACGTTCTTAATAACGCAAGCTGTACAACCAACTGTATTACACCAGTGATGGCAGTACTGGAAAGTAGTTTTGGCATCGAAAAAGCCATGATGACAACTGTTCACAGTTATACTGCCGATCAACGGCTTCAGGATTCTCCGCATAAAGACCTACGCCGTGCGCGTGCCGCCGCTGAAAACATTGTGCCAACCAGCACGGGCGCGAGCATCGCTGCCGGCCAGGCGCTACCCGCGGTAGAGGGTGTATTTGGTGGCCTCAGTATCCGCGTTCCAACCCCAGTGGTAAGCCTGAGTGACTTTGTGGTTGTAACAAAACGCGACGTCACGGCCGACGAAGTGAATGCCGCTTTCAAGAAAGCTGCCGGCGAGCCATTCTACCAAGGAATATTAGCTGTTACCGAAGACGAACTCGTAAGCAGCGACTTTAAAGGCAATAGCCATAGCGCAATTGTTGATTTACCATTAACAAACGTGGTGGGCGGCAACCTGGTAAAGGTCGTAGCATGGTACGACAACGAATGGGGTTATAGTAACCGGTTGGTCGAACTAACGGCAGACGTAGGCCGCGCACTTCAGAAGCAATAGCAAAACCGAGCGCTCCGTACGTATGCGGGGCGCTTTTGTTTTAGACAAGAAATGCTTATACTTATTGTATGATTATTTTCTTAGGAGCAGACCACCAGGGCTTTGAACTAAAAGAGCAAGTCATGGCATACCTAATAAAGCGGGGCTATACCGTTGAAGATGTTGGCGACAAGGAACTCGACCCAGCCGATGATTTTCCTGAATTTGCCCAGCTTGCGTCGCTAAAAGTACTTGGAAGCAACGACAAAGACCCTCGCGCGATTCTTTTGTGCGGCGGTGGACAAGGCATGTGTATGGCAGCAAACCGCTTTCGGGGAATCCGCGCGAGCGTCATCTGGGACGCTTACGAAGCGCGCATGACTCGTAACGATAACGACAGCAATGTGCTGTGCTTACCCGCACGAGTATTTCGAAATGACGAAAAAGGCTGGAAAGATATTTTGGATACATGGTTAGAGACGCCGTTTGCGGCTGCACCAAGGTTTAAGCGTCGAAATGCGCAGTTAGATGAACTATAACGATGAGTACAATTGCACCTACGTTACTTGCCGAAACGCCCGACGATTACAAAGCGATGGTTGAGCGTATCCATCCGTTTGCAAAACGGGTACATGTTGATATATGCGACGGTGAGTTCGCTCCGACCTTTACTATTGGTGCCGCTCAAGTTTGGTGGCCGCAAGAATGGATGGTAGATATTCACGCCATGGTAGCCCGCCCGAGCGAGCACCTTGAAACGCTCATTAGCTTAAAACCCCACCTTATTATTTTTCATGCCGAGACCCAAGAAGACATTGTACCGGTTTTGCAGCACGTAAAGCAGTTTGGCATTAAGGCGGGTATTGCAATGCTGCGGTCAACAGTGCCAAGCACGGTGGCACCTGCTATTCAGGCGGCCGATCACGTTATGATTTTTAGCGGCGAGCTCGGTAAATATGGCGGCACAGCCAGCCTTATGCAGTTAGAAAAAGTCCGCCTTATTAAGGCAATCCGCCAAGATATTGAAATTGGTTGGGATGGCGGCGCGAACGTTGAAAATGCCTATAGTTTGTCGCAGGGCGGTGTCGATGTATTGAATGTTGGCGGTGCAATTGCCAAAGCTGACGACCCGCAGGCTGCTTATAACGCCCTTGTTGCTGAAATCAACAAGCATAGCGTTATTTAACGTTAGCGTATTTTTTCGTTTTCATAATCGTGTTACAGTAAATGCAGAAGCATAAGCACTCGGGAGGGTGAAACCAGACGGTGAGTGGCAAACTAACAGTCATGCAACTTGAACAAAAAGCAAACGATGTACGTAAAGATATTATTCGTATGCTTGAAGAGGCAAAAAGCGGGCACAGCGCGGGACCGCTTGATCTTGCTGATTTGGTAACAACGCTTTACTTTGACGTTATGAACATTGACCCAAAGCGACCCGAGTGGCCAGAGCGTGACGTGTTCTTTTTAAGCAATGGCCACACCGTACCAGTACAGTACGCGGTTATGGCCGAGCGTGGGTATTTTCCGGTTGAAGAGCTGCAAACACTCCGAAAACTTGGTAGTCGCCTGCAAGGTCACCCCGAACGCGCAAAACTGCCCGGGCTTGAAAACACCAGCGGCCCGTTAGGAAGCGGTCTGAGTCAGGCAGCTGGCTACGCCTATACGCTGCAATATATGGACGATGCACGGCACCGCTTTGTATATGTAGTAACTGGCGATGGCGAGCTCGACGAAGGTAATATTTGGGAAGCTGCCATGTTTGCTGGTAAGTATAAACTCAGCCAGCTCATTGTATTTATTGACCGCAACAATATTCAGATAGACGGCACTACCGAAGCGGTCATGCCACTCGAAGACCTGCGCGGCAAGTGGGAAAGTTTTGGCTGGCACGTGCAAGAAATAGACGGCCACAATGTTGAGAGTATTATAGACGCCGCCAGTATGGCGCGCGCCATCACTAATCGCCCAAGTGTGATTATTACGCATACCATACCGGGCAAAGGTGTTGATTTTATGGAATATGACTATAAATGGCACGGCGTACCGCCAAACGACGAACAGGCGAAAGAGGCGCTTTCTAAGCTTCGTACACTAGGCGGCAAAATTACGTCGGGAGATTTTGAATGAGCACATACCCACTAAGTTCAGATGTTTACAATGACGACGTCAAGCGTGAGCCGATTCGTACTGGTTTTGGTCGTGGCCTAAAAGTGGCTGGCGATACTAACGATCGTATTGTTGCCTTATGCGCTGATCTTACCGATAGCACGAAAATATCGCTGTTTCGCGATGCCCACCCAGATAGATTTGTTCAGGTTGGTATTGCCGAGCAAAACCTTGTGACGCTTGCAAGCGGTATGGCGCGCGCCGGAAAGATCCCATTTACCAGTAGTTATGCTGCCTTTAGTCCTGGCCGAAACTGGGAGCAAATTCGTACGACTATTGCGCTGAATGATCAGCCGGTTAAAATTATTGGTTCGCATGCTGGGGTAAGTGTTGGTCCCGACGGTGCAACGCACCAAATGCTTGAAGACCTTG
>DATCYU010000027.1:0-4467 GCA_036526295.1 Saccharimonadales bacterium (SeqCode)
CCATTTGACCCAAGCAATATTCAGGCAATTTCCACGGCCATTCGTAACGATCAGGCGCTTGGTTTTAATCCCTCTGATGACGGCCGGGTTGTGCGTGTTCCTGTGCCGCCGTTAACCGAGGAACGACGTAAGCAACTTGTGAAACAAACTTCTGAAAAGGGTGAAGAAGCGCGAATCGTACTGCGTACTATCCGCCAAGACGGTCTGAAAGAGGCAAAACGCAAAAAAGATGCCAAAGAACTCAGCGAAGACGACATCAAACACGTTGAAAAAGAATTCGATAAGCTTATGAGCGATTTTCAAGCCAAAATAGAGGATTCACTAAAGGCAAAAGAAAAGGAAATCCTTACTATCTAATGGCCGAAAATCAGCGCATCGTTCCGCAGCACATTGGCTTTATTGTCGATGGTAACCGCCGGTGGGCTCGAAAACACGGGCTACCTACGTATGAAGGCCATTTGGCTGGATATAATGCCGTGCAAGAGGTGGCTAAAGCAGCGTTTAACGCCGGTGTTTCCTACGTATCTGCCTATATTTTTAGTACCGAAAACTGGAAACGAAGCGAGCAAGAGGTCACAAAAATTATGGGCATGGCGCTCAAGCTTGTCACCTCTGATTTACATTTGTTTGACGAAAACAATATTCGCTTGCGAATTTTAGGCTCACGCCAGGGTCTAAACGAACGCATTCTTAAAGCCTTTGAGGCTGCCGAAGCTCGCACCGAACATAACACTCGCGGCACACTTGCCATCTGTTTTAACTACGGTGGTCAGCTTGAGATTGCCGATGCCTGCAAAAAAATTGTTGAATCTGGTATAGAGGCAAGCGAAATCACGCCAGAACTTATTGCCGACAATCTCTATGCACCCGATATTCCACAACTTGATTTGGTGGTACGAACGAGTGGCGAACAACGACTGTCTAACTTTATGTTATGGCGGGCGGCTTATAGCGAATTTATTTTTCTTGAAAAGCTCTGGCCCGAGATGACAAAAGAAGACGTTGACGCTACAATAGAAGAATATTCACGCCGAAGCCGGCGATTTGGAGGGTAAATGCAGTTATTATTTGGTATCATTTTGGGCCTGTTGGTGCTTGTTGTGCTCGTGGTAGCTCACGAACTAGGACACGCTATTGTGGCGCGTCGTAACGGCGTTGTTGTTGAAGAATTTGGTGTGGGTTTTCCACCGCGTGCCTGGGGTAAAAAGCTTAAAAACGGCGTTCTTTTTACGCTCAACTGGCTGCCACTTGGCGGGTTCGTAAAACTGCAAGGTGAGCATGATGCGGCCAATAAAAAAGGTGATTACGGTGCCGCTGGCTACTGGGGAAAAACCAAAATTTTGCTTGCTGGTGTCGCTATGAACTGGTTGATTGCTGCGGTGCTCCTGACTGCGCTGGCTTGGGTGGGTCTTCCAAAAATATTGCCTAACCAATTCACTATGCCCGGCGATACAACAGTGGTAAAAAAACCAGTTGAGATCGTTGAGGTGATTAAGGATTCACCAGCCGCCGCAGCTGGACTCTCGGTGGGCGACGAAATTCTTCGGTTTAATGGCGAGACCGTCCCAACCGCCGATACTCTGGTATCTCAGGCCGAAAAACACAAAGGGCAAACGGTTGAGGTTATTTATTCACGGAGCGGGGTAGAGCACACAACCGATGTAAAACTGCGGGGAAGTGACGGTGACAGTAAAGGGTACCTGGGGGTTGGTTCGGGCCAGCAGCAAGCAATTAGGGCTAGCTGGTCGGCGCCTATTGTGGGCGTTACTACAGCTGCCCAGTTTACTTGGGTAACACTCGAAGGCTTAGGGCAATTGGTTGGTAACTTGGTTTCGGGCGTAATTTTGCAGTTTAGTTCTGATTCAGCAACGCGCACTGCGGCTCATCAGGCACTGGCCTCAGCTGGTAGTAGTGTTGCCGGGCCGGTGGGCATTTTGGGTACCATTTTTCCGGCGGCCGAACAAGCTGGTTTTTCACAAGTAGTATTCCTTACGGCTATCATTTCATTAACACTTGCTGTTATGAATATTCTTCCTATTCCCGCACTTGATGGCGGTCGCTGGTTTGTTATGACGATCTACCGTCTTCGTGGCAAAGAACTGACCAAAGAGCGTGAGGAAAAAATTCAAGGCACAGGCTTTCTTGTTTTAATGATTCTTGTCATAATAGTGACGGTAGCAGATGTCAGCAAATTATTTAGATAAAATCATCCACAAAGTATCGGCCTGGAAATGGATTCATAGCCGTTGGGTATTAATGCTTCTTTTTCCTGCGTGGGTTACGGTCAGTCTCTTTCTGTCGCTTGGTGTCGTATGGGTACTGGTATATGCGCTCTCAATGACTGGTATTGCGTTTGCAACCATTAACACAATCCTATTCAATGCAGCTGTTGCCGCCGCAATCTATATTTTTGCCCTTGCTATTGCTATTGGTGTGCCATGGCTTTTTAAAAAATACACAACCAGTAAAGAGCTTGGCCTTCAGCGTCTCCCAACATGGGCAGATATCGGCTTGGCGCCGGTTGGTTTCATTATTTATTTCATTGCTTCGGGCTTGTTAGTCTATGTGGCGAGTCAAATCATTGGTTTTGATGTATCACAGATTCAAGACACTGGTTTTACCAGGCTTTCAAGAACCTATGAATACACCTTAGCGTTTCTTACGCTGATTGTGGTTGCACCGGTTGCCGAAGAGCTGCTCTTTCGCGGCTTTTTGTACGGAAAACTACGAAAATACCTGCCTATTTGGGTTTCGATGCTCGTAACGAGCCTACTGTTTGGCGTATTTCATGGCCAGTGGAACGTAGGGGTTGACGTATTTGCGCTTAGCTTGGTACTTTGTGGCCTACGCGAGGTAACGGGTAGTGTTTGGGCAGGATTGCTGCTTCATATTATTAAAAACAGCATCGCCTTTTTCATAGTCTTTATTAGTCCTATGTTATAAGGTATAATACCTCTAATGATTTGTGTGATTACGACGAGTGTTGCTCCCCGCATGCCGGCCTAGCCGGTCAATTTGTTTTTACTTATACACGTACACATCGTAAACTAGCAGAGGAGTAAAATTATGCGAGTATCACAACTTTTTACCAAAACCAGCAAAACCGCACCTGCTGATGAAGTCGCAAAAAACGCGCAGCTCTTAATCCGCGCCGGCTTTGTTTATAAGGTTATGGCCGGTGTTTATGCCTACACGCCGCTTGGGCTTCGCGTACTTGAAAACATTAAGCAAATTGTTCGCGAAGAAATGAACGCTATTGATGGTCAAGAACTTATCATGACCAACCTTCAACCACGTGAAGTGTGGGAAACCACTACGCGATGGGATGACGATGTTGTTGACGTCTGGTTTAAAACCAAGCTAAAAGACGATACCGAACTTGGTCTGGCGTGGTCACATGAAGAGGCAATCATGGAGATGATGCGCCAATTTATTGAAAGCTACAAAGACCTTCCGGTAAGTGTATACCAGTTCCAAACGAAACTACGTAACGAGCTTCGTGCAAAAAGTGGTATTATGCGTGGTCGTGAGTTTGTCATGAAAGACATGTACTCGCTTCATACTTCGGCCGAAGATCTCGACGCCTACTATAACCGTGTTATTGAGGCATACAAGCGAGTGTATGATCGGCTGGGGCTAGGGAAAGACACCTACGTCACCTTTGCAAGTGGCGGTGCGTTTACTAAGTTTAGTCACGAGTTTCAGACCATTTGCGACGCCGGTGAAGATATTTTATACGTACATCACGGCAAAAATATTGCCGTAAACGAGGAAGTCCTTGACGAAGCAGTTGCCGAGCTCGGAATCGACAAAAACGAGCTCGAGAAGGTAAAGAGTGCCGAAGTTGGTAATATCTTTAACTTTGGCACCGACAAGTCAGAGCAAATGGGTATTACCTTCACCGGCAGCGACGGCAAAGAGCACCCTATTTACCTTGCTTCATATGGTATCGGCATTACCCGTGTTATGGGCGTAATTGTAGAAAAATTTGCCGATGAAAAAGGTATTGTATGGCCAGAAAACGTTGCTCCATTCAAGGTGTACCTAGTGCGAATTGGTGGTGAAAAAGCAATCGAACACGCCGACAAGCTCTACGAAGAACTAAAGGGTAAGGGCATTGAGGTACTATACGATGACCGCGATGAACGCCCTGGCACTAAGTTTGCCGACAGCGAGCTTATTGGCATTCCACATCGTGTTACGGTGAGCGACCGTCTCCTAGAGGCTGAAACCTATGAATATACACCTCGTATGGGTGGAAAAACAGAGGTCTTGACACACGCGGAGCTGCTTGCTAAACTGGGTTGAATTGTAAATCTTGGAGCGAGGGTTTACACTAGATATAGCGTATTACTTTTGTTTTTCACACTAATTTCAATTGAATTTAAAGGATGATGTTTATGAAGAAAATGTATCAGATAACCGAGGAAGGGCGTAAAGAATTAGAGGCCGAACTCGAAGAACTCA
>DATCYU010000028.1:0-2298 GCA_036526295.1 Saccharimonadales bacterium (SeqCode)
ATTCTTTTTTGCCGACCATCGGAATCTCGATGCTTTCGTCGCAGAGCTCGAGTAGCTCACGCGGGATGCCGTGAACTTCTTCGCCCAAAAGAAGGGCTATTTTTTGAGGTAGCCTGTAGTTTGGCAACATGTGGGCCGTGGGTGTTTGCTCAAGCGCGACAATGGTGTAGCCACTGCTTTTGAGCTTGGCGAGGTCGGGCTGTTCCTGATATTCAAACGGCACGAGTGCCTCGGCACCAAGGGCTGTTTTATGAATTTGATCGGTCAACTTGTTACGAATATGTGGCAAGCGCGGGTCGCCCTCGTAGGATGGAGCGGGCGTGTAGCCGCTGAGGATTATGTTGGAAACGCCAAAGCCCTCGGCGGTCCTAAAAATCGCCCCAACATTATGGGCGGAACGGATATTGTGGGCGATAACGGTGATTTCTGGCATTTCGCTTTATTATACCACTGTAAAATGGTAGTGCTTTCTGGTAGACTACAAAGTAATGGATGAGGAAAAAATTCAGCAGCGAAGGCGCGAAGAGGAAGAAAAGGCAACGCAGCAGCGAGCTGCCATTCTAGGCTTTCAATATCTTGATACCCGTGAGCTAGAGCGTGACCTGCCTCTTGCAAAGGATATTCTTACCAATGAAGACATGTACAAGGGCCATATTGTGCCTTTGGTGGCTGGTGGCGGCGTTGAGCCTTATCGGTTTGGCGTTACAAGCCAAACGCCTCAGTCATTAATAAGAAAAATGCAGGCTGACTATACCGAACGCGGCGACAAAACCCAGTTTTTGCTTATAAGCGGTAGTGCCTTTCGTGAATTTATGAAACGTTTCGACCCGCCTAAAAAGGTAGTATACGAAGACATTCAAATTGCCAAAGAGGGCGACAGCGAAACGATTAACCAGGTGAGTCAAACGCTCAACTCGGTTAGTAGTGACGAAGTTTTTGATTATTTGATTGGGCAGGCCGATAAGCTGAATGCAAGCGATATCCACATTGAAAATGAACGTACGTATATTAGAGTTCGCATGCGTGTTGACGGTGCTCTGCACCCTGTGGCCGACCTCGATAAAGACAGATACCGTATTATTATGAGCGAGCTAGCCTCACGGGCGAATGTGTCGTCAGCCTCAAACGAGCCACAGTCGGGACACATGCAAAAGGAAATCTCTCGCGATGGCGCCACGCACCTGCTTAATATTCGTGTTGAAACGGTCCCTACTATGTATGGTCAAGACGCCGTGCTTCGTTTGTTTAACTTTGACGAAAGCCTGCTTAATCTTGACCTACTGGGCATTCCGAGTAATCAACGACAAGAAATCGATGAGGTTATTAGCCACCCCCGCGGCATGGTGTTAATGGTGGGCCCGACCGGCTCGGGTAAATCAACAACCCTTTACAGTATGCTCAATGCTTTGAATACTCCAGACCGCAAGCTTATTACGCTTGAGGACCCAATTGAGTATGGACTTGATGGCATTTCACAGATTCCTATTAACACTACGGGCGGCCAAAGCTTTGCCGACGGCCTTCGTTCGGTGCTGCGTCTTGACCCAGATGTTGTCATGATCGGTGAGATTCGCGACCAAGACACTGCTAAAACGGCCATACAAGCGTCTATTACGGGTCACTTGGTTCTTTCAAGCTTCCACGCAAATTCAACCAGCGCTGCCTTTAGTCGCATGATTGACCTGATTGGTGTGAACCCTATTTTTAGCACGGCTATTCGCATGTTGATTGCGCAGCGCCTTGTACGCCGCCTGCACGATGAAACCAAAGAAGAATACGAACCCGACGAAGCTACGAAAGAATATGTTCGTGGTGTTCTTAAAGACTTACCCGAGGATTTTGAAAAGCCAGACCTTGATAATTTCAAACTTTGGAAACCCGTTCCGAGCGACGACGTACCATTTGGCTACAAAGGCCGGGTGGTGATTATGGAGCAAATGCTGGTCAACGAAAACATTCAAAAGTTTTTGCGTGGCGATGTTAAAGACGTCCACGCTGAACTTATTGAGATTGAGGCCAAAAAGAGTGGCATGTTAACGCTGCTCCAGGTTGGTGTACTTGCCGCCTTAAGGGGTGAAACAACGCTTGAGGAGATCAACCGCGTTATTTAGCAAATTTGTAATGGAAAAAATACTCTACATTGGCGGAGTGGGCAGCACAGCTCGACAAGTTCGGGCAATTGGTCGAGCACTTAGTGTAAAGTATGACAAAAATGTTGTGGCACTGTCGTTCAGCGAGGCATTAAGACAATCAGTTGCTATTGCTCGGCTTGCGACTGATTGTTTGGTGATTACTCAT
>DATCYU010000029.1:0-4008 GCA_036526295.1 Saccharimonadales bacterium (SeqCode)
AAATAACTGGTTTTTTAGATGCCATCGCCTCAAGAATAGAAACCGGCAACCCCTCATAATGAGACGGCAAAAGCATAACGTCGCAGAGCTGATATAGTTTAGGCATTTCGCTAACACTATATGCGTCGTATACAATTTTTATACGTTCCTGTAAATTGTGTTCTTTAATAAAGCATGCAATAAGATCCATGAACTCAGGATTGGCATTTTTTTGGCTCGATACAATATAAAAATAGGTGTCGCGTGGGGCAGACCTTGCCGCCTGAACAAGCTCGTAAATCCCTTTTTTTGGCAGCATACGAGCTGGTGTTAAAAACACCTTAGCATCTTGCGGTAGGCCATTTTCTTTTCTGAATGCCGCACGCTCCCCACTGGTAGCATTGGGAGTAAATGAATCGAGCAGAACCGAATTGTAAATGATTTTTAGCTTTTTTTCGGGTACGCCAAATTCTTTTGCCCACTTATAGAAGAATTCACTTGGACAAACGGTTATATGGGGCTTTGCGGCCTCAATCACATGTCGAGCATAGCTTTTTTCAAGTGCCCAATCATTAAAATAGCCAATAATTTTTTGCTGTTCTTTTGCCGGCACACAGTGAAATGTAAAAATAGTTTTTGTTGGAATAATATCGCGCATGTAGCTGGTTGCTAAAAGAGCCGAAAAGTTTGAACAATACAGCACATCAAACGTGCCCGCCCCCACGAGTGCGTCTTTAAGTTCTTTTACAAAATACTTTGGTCCCTGCTCCCCTTTTTCGAACGCTTTATAATTTTTTAAGTACGTTACAGGAAACGAAAAGTCTAACTGATTTTCGCCCATTCCGGTAAAAACATGTACGTCGTGTCCGCGTTTTTGTAAGACTATGGCGGTTATATAGGCTTGTGTTTCACCACCACCAACATCTGGTGGAAAGCCATGATTTAAAATTGCGATACGCACCTAAAAAGACTCCTTCATAATTAAGAGTGATTTCTCATTTACTTGTTCATTGCAATAAAAAAGTCAGCTCGGAATATAACCCCCACCAAAGTTTTATAAATAAGGCCGCTTACAGAAGAGTATAGATAGTGTCATAAACAGACGTTTACTATACGTATATTTTTAGCTTACCACATATGACATTGAATAAAGCTATTGTGCGCACAAAAAATAATCGTCGGGCGATAATACGACTCCACCTTCTGGCACAACAGCATGAGTAAGCGGTATTGTGGCATAGCTACCAGGAAGCGCCACGGAGTATTTTGAAGCAGGATCAAGGCAGGCGCCAGGAAAAATAACGTTGCCGTTTTTATCGCGGTGATGATAATTGTATTTAAGTATGGTTTTTCTGAAAAGCTCCGGCGTTCCCATGTCTACATCAAGCAAATCATGCTCTGGCACATATAAATAAATTCTGCCTGCCGGATTAGAGACGCGATAGATATCGTTCCAGACCTCGCGCGGGCATAATGGATCGGCCGCAAGGCACGCATACAGCCTCTCGAGTAGCCATGAGCGCTTAAACATATGAATGCCCATGTCACCAATGCGGTCGTAGGCACGACTATCTGCGCAAAGCATTCCCGCCTGATCCACCGAACGAATGTTGTGACCCTCGAACTGCCGCGTTGCGAGTAGCACGGCATCTGCTCCGGTAACATCGAGCAAGATACGCATTTCTTGAATCGTTGCTGGTGTTATGTCGGTATCGGCCGGAATAAGCCCGATATGCTCTGCGTTCGAGGCTTCTAAAAGCGGTAGGCAGCTAAGTAGCGTGTCTATTGGTGAGTCGCTAATCTGACTTTTTACCGTGTCTACGTGATCGTACTGGTGAATAAAATCGAGCGACTCAGCAGCATAGCATAATGATACCAGCGCCCCACCCCCTGCCGCACGGATAGCCCGTAGAGGGATATCAATCATACGAATGATCTCACCATTTCCGTCGAACGCAACCGGGAGCGATGGCTTGGCCTGTGCTCGAGTAAGTTGGCCGAGCCTACTTCCAAGGCCTCCAGCAGGCACAAGGCTCAGCCAATCATAGTTACAAAGCTTGTTTGCGGCAGGGTTCATCAGGGAGCTTCCGGTACGTTTTTAAAGTGCGAGTGGCAGAATTATCCTAGGTATTCGTGTAATTTTTTAGCGTCTTTGTGCTTACGAAGCTTTGCCAGGGCTTTAGCTTCGATTTGGCGAATGCGCTCGCGGGTGACTGCAAACTCCTGCCCTACTTCTTCAAGGGTGTGGCTTTTACCATTTTCGAGGCCAAAACGCATTTTGATGATTTTTTGCTCACGCTCGGAAAGTGTTGAAAGGACCGCTTGAACTTGCTCTTTTAAGAGCTGGCTCGTGGCTGATTCTTCTGGCGTGGCACTATCTTCGTCTTCAATAAAGTCACCAAGAACACTATCTTCGTCTTCACCATCGCGGCCTACGCCAGCGTCAAGACTGGTAATATCTTGTTTGATTTTAATGACGTATTCAACCTTTTCAGGCTCCATTTCAAGCTCTTTTGCTAGCTCTTCAATAGTCGGCTCACGGTTGAGCTCTTGGGTCATGCGTCGCTGCGTACGAAGCAGCTTGTTGATGGTTTCTACCATGTGTACCGGAATACGAATCGTACGTGCTTGGTCGGCAATAGCGCGGGTAATTGCCTGACGAATCCACCAGGTGGCGTAGGTACTAAATTTAAAGCCTTTGTCTGGGTCAAACTTTTCAACCGCACGCAAAAGCCCGGTATTACCTTCTTGAATCAAATCCAAAAAGTCGAGACCGCGGCCACTGTAACGCTTGGCGATACTCACCACCAAACGCATGTTAGCCTCGGCCATTTTGTCTTTAGCCTTTTTGTCGCCGGCAACTACTTTTTGCGCAAGCTCCAGCTCTTCCCCAGCGGAAAGCAACGGAATTTTACCAATTTCACGTAGATACAGCCGAACTGAGTCGTCGCTAATATCATCAAAGTATTCACCGCTGTTGATCGTGTCGATGTCGTCTTCTTCTTCATCAACAAGTTCGTCGAGAGCTGGCTCTTCAATGTCACCAAGCGGACCGCCGCTCGCATCAATCACCTGATCGTCATCGTCAAGTAGCTGAGGGTCTTGTGCGTCGTTGTCGTTATCTTTGGCCACGTTTAATCTCCTTTATTAATTGGTACTGCTTTTGTCTGAGTGTTTCAAGTTCAGCCTCATCGCCGCGGCGTTCGGCTTCTTCAATTTGTCGTTCTATTTGCTGTTTTGCGTGTTCGGATTTGTATTGGCGGAGTAGCTTGGCAATTTCGTGGTACTGATCGTTTGCGTCCCAGCTACCATAGCGATTCTCGGCCCGTAATAATATTATTTTCACATACTCATCATATTTTTGCAACTTATTGGGCGTTTCGCTACCCGCTGTATGTGGAGTTTGCAAATAGGCAATAACTTCGCGCCGTGCCTCGGCCTCAAACATGTTTGTATCGACGTCGGCAAATAGCTCTGCCGATCGTTGATGAAGCAGCGCCAGACCAAGCATGGTATCGATATGGTCGTAGGTAGGAGTACCACTGTTGGTATGTGCCACCACCTGCTTACGCTCAACCACACCTTTACTGCCTCCGGCCGCTAGTTTTTCTTTTACTGCCGCAAGCGATGATCCAACCATATGGGCGATTTTTTGTTCGTAGTGTTCCCGCTCTACTGGGTCGCCCAGGCCGCGAACCACTGCCAAACCAGCAGTGGTAAACGCGCGCTTACCAGCAGCAGTCGTAACGTCTTCACGCTTTTGATACTGGTCTAAAATCCAATCAACGGCCGGTTGGGCTGCATCGATCGCCTGTTGCCATAAAGCGGAGTTATTTTGAATCAGCTCGTCGGGGTCCTTAAAGCCTTCGGGCAGCGAAATAATCGTGAGCTCTACACCAACCTCGCTTGCAATTGGAATCGCCCGCTCCGTTGCTGCAATACCCGCCTTGTCGCCATCAAACGCCAGGCGCACATTACCTGTTAGTCGCTTGAGCGCCTTAAGGTGATGCTCGGTCATTGCTGTACCAG
>DATCYU010000030.1:0-14226 GCA_036526295.1 Saccharimonadales bacterium (SeqCode)
CTTTCGCCAAACACTCCGTAAAGGCCTCAAGCAGCTGGAGCGTTTCAAAGCCGACGGCCTCACTGGTGCGGAGCTATTTACGCTTTATGATACCTTTGGATTCCCCGTGGAACTTTCAACCGAAGAGGCATATAAACAGGATATAAAACTGAGCGAAAACTGGCGCCAAGAATTTGATGACAAAATGGCCGAACAACGCCAACGTTCGCAAACAGCAACCAAAGGTACTTTCAAAGGTGGCCTTGGTGGTCAAACCGATACTCACAAAAAGTACCACACTGCAACCCACCTATTGCAATCGGCCCTTCGCCAACTATTTGGCCCCGAGCTACGGCAACACGGCAGCAACATTACCGAAGAGCGCCTAAGGTTTGACTTTAACCTTGACCGTAAAATGACCCCCGAGGACATTACCAAGGCCGAGGAGCTGGTAAACGGCTGGATTAAAGAAGACCTGCCGGTTACCTTTAAACTCTACCCAACTCAAGAAGCCCTCGATATGGGCGCAATTGGGCCATTTGGTGAACGCTACGACGACGCGGTGAAAGTGTACCAAATGGGCGAGGGCGACCACATCGCAAGCCTTGAAATTTGTGGTGGTCCACACGTTGACCATACTGGCCAGCTAGGCGAAGACGGCAAGGTATTTAAAATTACCAAAGAAGAATCAAGCTCGGCCGGTATTCGTCGCATTAAAGCAGTTTTGCAATAAAGTCCAAAATGAAATGTCGGCTGGTGGCCTCCGCGCTTGTGCTGCGGAGGCCACCGTCGTCTACGGTGACGGGTGCTTCTTGGGCACATCGAGCACCTCGGGGTGGCGAATGACGTAGCGAAGCGCCAGACTGGCCAGGAGGACCACGAGCGTCGAAAACACAGTCGGCACCAGCACGTCTCCCAGCCAGTTGACTCGGTTGGGCAGCTCAACGAACGAGCAGTCCCAGATTGACCCGTTGGGGCAGGTCAGACGGTACGTTTTGCTGGTCGCTACCTCATAGGCCGCCTTGCGGTCCCAGTAGGCGTAGATCTGCCACGTCAGTGCGCCGAAGCTCACCAGGCCCAAGATCACGTCGATGCTCTTACCTGAAATGCGTCGCATGACTCCTCCTCGACAAGAGACGACAACTTTATTATGCCACTTTATAAATAAAATCGCAAAAAACTATCAGGGGTAGGTCGCTGACGGTCTTTATTCTTCGCCCAAGTGGTATATAATTGATACTAATTATGGTTTTCGATAAGTTACGTCAAAAAGCTCAAGAAAAAACCGACAGCAACTATGTTGTTGCGCTTGATATTGGTACTGAGTTTGTTAAGGCACTCATTGCTAAATTAAACGGCGATGAACTTGATATTGTTGGAGTTGGCCGCGCTCGTCAAAATTTGAGCGACATGCACTCAGGGGCTATCGCTGATATTGCGGGTGTCGTACGTAACTGCGAAGAAGCACTAGCCGAGGCCGAGGACCAAGCGGGTCTCCAGGCAAAGCGTGCGGTTATTGGTATTGCCGGTGAGCTTGTAAAAGGTGTCACAAACACCATTCGTTATCGCCGGCCGCAACCCGATCGCCCGCTTGATGCCAACGAAATGGAATTTATTATTGAAAAAGTTCAGGAGCGAGCACAGGGTAAGGCGCAGCGCCAAATTGCACTCGAAACCGGCAACGAAGAAGTTGAAGTAAAGCTAGTAAACAGCGCGCTTGTCAGTATTCACATAGACGGCTATAAAGTTTCTAACCCCATTGGTTTTCAAGGGCGCGACGTTGCAGTGCAGATATATACAGCATTTGCACCCATGGTTCATATTGGTGCGTTAGAGCGGGTGGCTGACGAACTCGCGCTGGAACTTGTAGCGGTTGCAGCCGAGCCATTTGCGGTGAGCCGAAGCGTGCTCGGCACCGATGCTAGCAGCAATTTTACGGCTATTTTGGCAGACGTTGGTGGTGGTACGACCGACATTGCTGTGGTAAATGATGGTGGCGTTGAAGGCACTAAAATGTTTGGTATTGGTGGCCGGAGCTTTACACGAACGATTGCCAGCGAAATGGACTTAAGCTACGCCGACGCTGAAAAGTTAAAAGTTAATATTGATAACGATCAAATTAAAGCAAGTGTTAAAAAAGACGCCGAGGCGGCAATCGACAAAACCCTTGAAGTTTGGCTAGCGGGCGTTGAACTTGCCCTTGGTGAGTTTGATTCGGTTGACCATTTACCTAACCGCATTCTCTTATGTGGTGGTGGCGCGAGCCTTTCAAAGTTGGTTGATGCACTCTCGGAACAAGACTGGTATAAAGAACTACCATTTACAAAACGACCAACTGTGCAGCGCATTGACCCAGACGAAGTCGTAGGAATTCACGACACAACAGGAGCGGCAAGTGACCATACATTCATAACCGCAATGGGGCTCCTGCGGGTTGGCTATGATACAATGGTAGGTAGTAGCGATACGGATAGCATAAAAGACAAACTTAACCGGATCCTTCGCATTTAACTATGAATAAAGACGTCATTTATATAGATGTTGAAGATGATATTACTGCCATCATTGGTAGAGTAAAGGATTCAAAAGAAAAAATCGTTGCGCTTGTTCCACCCAAGCGTATTGGTGTATTGCAGAGCGCGGTTAACCTGCGGCTTCTTGAACGTGCGGCTACGCAGCACAGTAAACGCCTCGTAATTATTAGCAATAATTCTGCACTTATGGCCCTTGCGGCAGCAGCCAAAATACCGGTTGCAAAAAACCTGCAAAGTAAACCCGAGATTGCACAGGTAGCTGCAGTGAATGTTGATGGCGAAGATATTATTGACGGCGCGCAATTACCAATTGGTGAGCTTGCTCGAACGGCCGACAAAAACGCACTCGGTGCAGCGGCTCTTTCCTCGGCTGCCGAAGATACAAAGCCTTCGCTCGCTTCGCCTCCTCGTGCAGGAGAGGCGCTAAAGCGGCCCAAAGCAAAGGGTGGTATTAAAGTGCCAAACTTCAATACCTTTAGAAAGCGGCTCGTTTTAGGCATTGCCGGAGGTGTTCTGCTGGTTAGCTTTTTGGTGTGGGCGCTGTTTTTTGCGCCATCGGCAACCGTTATTATTACGGCACGTACCACTGATTCTTCTGCAAACGACAAGGTTGCGCTTGGCGATAGCTTAGCAACAAGTTTTTCGGCTGGAACAGTAAAAACGGTGAGCCAAACTGTCAAAAAAGACGTGAACGCCAATATTACGCCAACCGGTACGAAAGATGTAGGTACAAAAGCAACGGGTACGATGAAAATCACCCGCACCTCTGTTTCAAACCAGTCTATGAGCGTGCCGGCCGGTACGACGTTTACGGCTAATGGCCTTTCATACGCGAGTACTCAAGACGCAACCTTGAATGGCACTACGGTGGGAGCGAACGGTTTAGTGCAAGACTCTGCGACAGTTAACGTTCAGGCAGCTGATATTGGTGATAACTACAACCTCTCTGCCCGGAGCTATTCATCAAATGTGGGTGGTATTACCGCCCAGGGAAGCGATATGACGGGTGGTACAAAAAAGACCGTTACCGTTGTAACTGATAGCGACGCGCAAAAAGCACTCGACCAAATAACTCAGCAAAGTACTGATTCTATCAAAAATGACCTCAAGAGCAAATTCAATGATACCTTTATTGTGCTTGACCAAACATTTACTCAAGCACAGGGCAACCCTCAGGTTACGCCGACCGTTGGACAAGAAGTGCCTGCTGGAACGCAGCCGACGCTTGCTGTAACCATTACTTATTCGCTTGCTGGAATCACGAAAGCCGACGTAGGGCGTTTCTTAGACGATTACTTTGCCGATCAAATCAAAGGTTTAAGCGACCGCCGCGTATACGACAATGGATCAAGTAAAGTTTCATTTACTAATATCACCCAGTCCGACAAAGGTTTTTCGGCAAATATGGTAGCAACCGCAAAGATTGGGCCAAAGATTGAAGACCAAAAGGTTAAGGACAGTGCCAAAGGCAAGCGGTATGGCGAGATTCAGTCAAGCATAGAGGCAATTCAAGGTGTTGATAACGTTGATGTAAAGTTCTCGCCTTTCTGGGTGTCAACCGCGCCGAGCGATACAAAAAGGATAAACGTAGTATTTAACCTGAATGAGTCAAAATAAAACACTCATCGGGCTCGACGTGGGCGAGCGGCGTATAGGTGTTGCGGTTGGCGACACGGGCGTAAGAATTGCTGTTCCTTTTGACACTATTGAAGTAGATGGCCATGAAATTGAGCACATTGCCCAAATTGTTGTGCGTGAGGGTGCTGACGCGCTGGTTATTGGCTACCCGCGTAATCAATCCGGGGCCTCAACGGCGCAAACTGCGTACGTTGAAGAATTTTCTAAAAAGCTCCAAGACATTGCTCCGCAAATTATTTTTCAAGACGAATCATTAACGAGCGTATTAGCCGAAGAACAGCTAAAATCCTATGGCCGTCCCTATGCAAAGGGCGACATTGATGCAAAGGCGGCGGCACTGATACTACAAGATTATTTGGAGCACCAATAAATGAACGATATTCGCCGCCCACGACCAAGACAACCCGCGCCAGCTCCTGCACCGGCTCCCACGCAGCGACCCATGATTCCGGCGCCGCAGGAAAAGCCGCAACTTAAGCTTGAAGCACCTGCACCGACTCCACTACTTACGCCTAAAAAACGCCGTCACGTGCTTCGTTGGGTTCTTTTGGGGTGTGCTGCTGCCATTGTAGCTGCCGCACTGGGTGCGTTTTTGTGGTATCGCCTTGAGATGCGCCCAGTTAACCCCCAAGATACTTCGCAGGTTCGTATTACCATTCCTGCCGGAATGGCGCCTTCGTCGATTGCCGATCTATTGCAGAGCAAAGGCCTGATTAGAAATAAACTGGTATTTGATATCTATACGCGTCTTACGGGTGATCGTTCCAAGCTTCAGGCGGGCACCTATAGTATTTCTGCGTCCGAATCACTTGAATCGGTCGTGAATGATCTTGTTTCGGGTAAGGTCGACAAAATGACTATTACATTTTTGCCCGGTGCCACAGTGGCAGATGACAAGAAAGTACTACTTAAAGCAGGGTATTCACAGGCGGCAATTGACGAAGCCTTTGCAAAACAATACTCACACCCCCTCTTTGCCACCAAACCAGCTGGAACCGACCTAGAAGGCTACATTTATGGCGATACCTATTCATTTACAAGCGATGCTACCGTAGAGCAAATTCTTACAAGAACGTTTGAAGAATTTTACGCTACGGTTCAAGATCATAAACTGGCTGATGGTTTTACGAAGCAGGGCCTTTCCTTGTATCAAGGAATCACGCTCGCCTCAATTATTCAAAAAGAGGTTTCGGGAACAAACGACGAGCGCCAGGTGGCGCAAATATTCCTACGCAGATTGCAAATAAATATGCCACTTGGTTCAGATGTAACCTACCACTACGCAGCCGCTAAAATGGGGGTTGACCCTTCGCCATCACTTGATTCGCCCTATAATACCCGTCGGTATGGCGGTTTGCCACCGGGGCCAATCTCTACTCCAGGCATTACCGCGCTTGACGCTGTCGCAAACCCGGCAACGGGCGACTACCTTTACTTTTTAAGTGGCGATGACGGTAAAACCTACTATGCCAGAACAGCCGAAGAACATCAGGCAAATATTGAGCAACATTGCAAAATTAAGTGCTCTATACCCTAGTACTTGACATTATTACATTCTATAAAATAAATTGACATACTTTGCAAGGGCTGATACAATGAATGTTAGCACATTTGCGCGCTCGTCTACTTAAACGGGGCTAGACCAGCTTCGTTTTGCGAGTGGGAGTACGAGACGTAAATGAGCCTACCGACAAATGTCGCTACGGGTACTGAATAAGAACATTTTCAAATATAATTAATGAAATAGGTCGACAATAGTATCCTGTTCTGCGAGAAGAAAGACAGAGTAAGGTAGATGCCTTTGCAGTAATGCCGAAGGCAGGAGAACCATCATTCGTAGGTCACTAAACATCACGGGTTCTGCCCAAGATGCGACTGCCGAGTTAAGACGACAGATCTTTGCCCGTAATCACCAGATTGCCCATAAGCGTAAGAACGGTCTGAAGTCGACAACTATTGCAGCATACGCAGGTGTTTTTCTGCTTGTTGTATCTATGGTAGCAATTGGCTACCAGCCTCCTCAAAAGGTCGATAATGTTGCCAACGCTGTGACTACCCCTACGGCAGCTACTAGCCAGAGTAACGTTACGGCCGATCAGCCATCGGTTGACCAGCTTGTTGCGACCAACGTTGCTGCTGGTATTGCTGAAAGCACGGGGTTGCCTATTGCAACCAACGTTGCTAACCTTTCGGTATCATTAACCGCTGAACATCAACTTGCCCAAAGCGACAGTAACGCTATTAGTAAACCGCAAATTGTTCAGCCAACAGCAGATAGCCGCATTATTCAACACTATACAGCCCAAGCCGGTGATTCAGCGGCTACGGTTGGTGCTAAATTTGGTATTTCGGCCGACACGGTAAAGTGGGCTAATAACCTCGCCACCGACGCAATTGCAGCCGGTAAAGACTTAGTGATTCTTCCGACAGACGGTGTACTTTATACTGTTCAAAACGGCGATACCGCTGCAAGTATTGCTTCAAAGTATCAGGCAGATGCAACGCGGATCGTGTCGTTTAACGACCTTGAGCTCAGCGGTGTGACTGCTGGTCGTACTATTGTTGTTCCTGGCGGTATTTTGCCTACCAACGAACGCCCTGGCTATGTTGCACCACAGCGTGCCTCAAGCCAAGGCGCATACGACGGCGGGTACTCAACCATTGACGCTCAAATTGCAAGCGCATCGGCCGGTAACCGTTACGCCTTTGGTAACTGTACGTGGTATGCTTACGAGCGCCGTGTTCAGCTTGGCCTTCCAGCAGGAAGCTTCTGGGGTAATGCCGCTACCTGGGCTATGTATGCCCGAGCCGCTGGTTACCAAGTAGACCATTCGCCATCGGTAGGTGCTATTGCACAGTGGAACGCGTACCAAGGTGGAGCTGGTTATGCTGGTCACGTGGGTATCGTTGAATCGGTCAACAGTGACGGCAGTATCACCATTAGTGAGATGAACTACCTCTGGAACTTTAACCGTGTAACGAGCCGTACGATTGCTCCAAGCTCGGTATCAAACTTCATCCATTAAATCGTATAATTATGAAAGTAAATACCGCCTCTGTCAAAACAGGGGCGGTTTTGCTATAATAAAACGTAATGTTTATTGATACGGCAAAAGTATTTATTCAAGCGGGAAGAGGCGGCAACGGTGCCGTTAGTTTTCGTCATGAAATTTATGTCGATAAAGGTGGCCCCGATGGCGGCGATGGTGGTCGTGGCGGCGATGTTATTTTTGAGGCCACTGAAAACCTTAACACACTGCTTGATTTTCGTTATAAACCAGAACTAAAAGCTCAGCCTGGGGTGAACGGATCAAAAGCTAATAGACGCGGTAAGGCGGGCGACAACCTGATCGTAAAGGTGCCGATGGGTACGCTCGTAAAACGCAGCGGTGTTATTATTGCCGATCTCACCAAGAATGGCCAGCAAATGGTAATTGCAAAGGGTGGCGATGGTGGTTTTGGTAATGCGCACTTTAAATCGTCAATTCGTCAAACTCCTAAAATGGCCGAGCTTGGTGAGCCAGGCGAAACGTTCGAGGCCGAACTAGAGCTAAAGCTACTGGCCGACGTTGGGCTTATTGGCCTTCCGAATGCGGGTAAATCAACCTTCCTTTCAGTTGTAAGCAATGCGCGGCCAGAAATCGCCAACTATGCCTTTACGACACTCACGCCAAACCTTGGCGTTGCAGACATAGACGATTCAAGCCTCCTTATTGCCGACATTCCTGGCCTTATTGAAGGTGCAAGTGAGGGCAAAGGGCTCGGCGATGCCTTTTTGCGGCACGTGGAACGCACTGCGGTTCTGCTTCACTTGGTAGACGTTTATTCTGATGACATTGCCGCTACTTACAAAACAATTCGCAGTGAGCTGGCGCAATATAGCCCCGAACTTGCTAAACGCCCCGAGATTGTTGCGGTAACAAAAATTGAAGGCCTTGATGACGACATTGTTGAAATGCAAGTCAATGCTGTAAAAGAAGTTGCCAGCAAAGACGCGCAAGTGTTTGCTATTTCGTCGAACGCTCATAAAGGTGTTAAAGAGGTGCTACGAGCGCTCAAAAAAGCTACCGAGGCCGAACATGCACGTACCGAGCAAGAAGAAGCTGAAGATGACATTCCCGTTATTACGCTTGGTAAAGAGCAAGTAGCTGAAGCTTGGACGATTGAAAAAGACGACGAAACTGGCGTGTTTATGGTGAATGGCGAAAAAATTGAAAAGTTTGCGCGCCGGACTAATTTTGATCAATACGAAGGGCTCAACCGTCTACGTGACATTATGCAGCGTATGGGAATAACGCACGAATTGATGCGCATGGGCGCTACGGGCGAAAGTACCATCAAAATCGGCGGCAAAGAATTTACCCTTGTGGAACAGTAGCAGCGTTTCCCTAATGTAGGCTGCCATAGTAGTATAGAACTAATGGCACAAACTTTTTTCTTTTACGACCTTGAGACGAGCGGCCTCGATCCTCGGAATGACCGAATTATGCAATTTGCAGGTATTCGCACTACTATTGATTTGGAGCCAATTGGTGAGCCATATAATGTGTTGGTTAAGCTGAGCGACGACACCTTGCCGAGTCCCGAAGCTCTAATGGTAACAGGCATTACGCCTCAGCAAACCCAGGGTGATGGCTACACCGAGGCCGAGTTTGCTGAGCTGCTCATGAACGAAATATTCACACCCAACACTATTACGGTTGGTTTTAACAATATTCGGTTTGACGATGAGTTTATACGCTATTTTTTGTGGCGTAATTTTTACGACCCTTATGAATGGTGCTGGAAAGATGGTCGGTCACGGTGGGACTTGCTTGATGTGGTGCGTATGACACGGGCACTTAGGCCCGAGGGTATTGTGTGGCCCGTGCAAGATGGCAAGCCAACTAATCGCCTCGAACTTATTACTAAAGAAAACGGCATTGATCACTTTAAGGCACATGATGCCTTAAGTGATGTTGAGGCGTTGATTGCGGTTACAAAACTTATTAAAGAAAAGCAGCCGCAACTGTATAAGTATTTGTTTGATATGCGCGACAAAAACAAGATAAAACAGTTGGTTAATCTGGACAACAAAAAGCCGTTTGTGTATGCAAGTGGTCGCTATGACTCTACCTATAACAAAACAACGGTTGCTTTTCCGCTTACAAGTGGCAAGAATGGCAATGTTGTGGTATACGATTTACGGCATAACCCGGCGCAATTTGTAGACATGAACCCTACGGATCTCAAAAAGAAGTTCTTTGCAACCTGGGAGGAACGGAAAGCTGATGGTTTTGTGCCATTACCGGTTAAAGAACTACAATACAACCGTGCACCGGCTGTAGCGCCGCTTGGCGTGCTCGAGCAGGCAGACGGCTGGAGTAAGATTCAGCTTGACGCTGCAACTATTGAGTCACACAAAACAGCACTCCTTAAAGCACCGCATTTTGCCGAGAATATTCGTAGTTTGTTTGAGAACCGGCCCGAATTTAAAAAGGCAACCGACCCTGAAGCCCAGCTTTATGACGGCTTTTTGAATGATCAAGACCGGCTCAAAATTGAAGCAGTGCATAATGCATCCGAGCGCACTCTGGCCGATTTTCACCCAGATTTCAACGACGAGCGACTTACGGAGCTATTGCTTCACTATAAAGCACGCAACTACCCAAAGAGTCTGAGCGAAAGCGAAGTAGGGGAGTGGGAGGAGTGGCGAGCCGCCCGCCTTACGCTACAGTTACCTCGGTTTATGAAATCATTACAAACTCTTGCCGTAAAAACAACCGACGAAAATAAGCAGTTTATTTTACAAGAGCTTCAGCTGTGGGCCGAAAGCATTTACCCAAGCGATACGGTAGGGTAGCTAAACTTGCTTAAAACGTTGTCGCGGCAAGCGCCGAGTTGGCGTAGATTTTTGCGCATGTTTTTTAAACGACGAGCGAATCGTGTCAAATGGCACAAACAAAAACAAAAGCAGCCAGGCGGTGCTTGTCATAATGAGCAGCATGAATGTTGAGGGAATAGCGTAGGTTGTCCCTGGAACAATACCGGCAAGAACAAAGAGCATGAGTGAATCAAATGCGCCAAAATGAACAAGTGCAGCAATAACAATGCAGCTCATGACGGTGACTATGATTGGTTTTTTCATGCACTCACCTCTTAGTGATTAATAACTTTCAGTCAATATAGCAGTTTTGTCAAAACCATGCAAAGATAAGCAAAATGGGTGTGACGTAGCGCACTAAAAACAGTTACGGAATGGAATAGTGGGGGACTTTTATGCTATAATAAGGCGATATGCCAGAGGTTATTCGTGTTACCGGTGCCCGTGAACACAACCTTAAGAACGTTAGCGTAGAAATTCCACGCGACAAACTGGTTGTTATAACAGGTCTTTCAGGTTCGGGCAAGTCGAGCCTTGCTTTTGATACCATTTATGCAGAAGGTCAGCGGCGCTATGTGGAGAGCCTTTCGAGTTATGCGCGCCAATTTTTGGGCATTATGGACAAGCCCGATGTTGAGTCGATTGAGGGGCTCAGCCCGGCGATTTCAATTGACCAAAAATCAACCAGTCGCAACCCTCGTTCAACGGTAGCTACGGTTACCGAAATCTACGATTACCTTCGTTTATTGTTTGCGCGTATTGGTATGCCGCACTGTCCGGTTTGCGGTCAAGAGGTCTCGCGCCGCAGTCCACAAACAATTATCGACGAAATTATGAAGCTTCCCGAGGGCGCGCGGTTAATGATTTTAGCGCCCATTATAAAAGAGAAAAAAGGCGAATTTGCTCACGTTCCCGAACAATACCGCCGGGCAGGCTTTGCGCGTGCACGGGTAGACGGCGTAATTTATGCGCTTGATGAGTTCCCGGATTTGCAGAAGAGCTACAAGCACAATATCGAAATTGTCGTTGATCGTATTGTGATGAGCGGTGATAGTGTGAGCCGGGTTGCGCAATCAGTGGAGCAAGCACTTGAGCTAGCTGATGGTGTGGTAGAAATACTGAACGTTGAAACGAACGAAACCTCCATTTATAGCCAGCGATATGCATGTATGGATCACCCAAACGAGGAAATTCCCGAACTAGAACCTCGCCTCTTTAGCTTTAATGCACCCCAAGGTGCTTGCCCAATATGTACAGGGCTCGGCTCGCGTCTTGAAGTTGACCCTGATTTAGTATTTAACCCAAACCTTACCATTGCCGAAGGAGCGATTCGGCCCTACAACCGCGTTAATAGCGATGCATGGTATATGAAACGCTTGGCCAAAGTGGGTGAGGTGCACGGCTTTAGCTTGCACGTGCCAGTAAAGCAGCTTAAAAAAGAGCAGCTCGACATGATTCTTTATGGCACCGGAAACGAAAAATACCGCGTTGATATTGGCGGTGGCCGTCACTACGACTCAACATATGAAGGCGTGATTCCTAACCTTGAACGTCGCCATAAAGAAACCGACAGCGAATTTATGCGTAAAGACATTGAACGCTTTATGCGTGAGCGTAAGTGTCACGCGTGTGGCGGCAATCGCCTGAAGCCGGTAGTACTCGCGGTAACCGTACATGGCCTCAGTATTATGGACATGTGTAATATGGGAATCGACGAAGCACTCGATTTGTTTAAAAATGTTCTAGAGTTTACTGAGCAAGAATGGTTTATTGGGCATCAAATTGTAAAAGAAATAACCGATCGCCTTGGGTTTATGAGCAACGTTGGCCTTAACTATCTTGAGCTATCACGTGCGGCTAACACGCTCAGTGGTGGTGAGGCGCAGCGTATTCGCCTGGCAACTCAAATTGGTTCTGGTCTTCAAGGTGTACTGTACGTGCTCGACGAACCCTCGATTGGTTTACACCAACGCGACAACGACCGGCTTATCGCAACGCTTAAGCGCCTTCGCGATCTTGGTAATACTGTACTGGTTGTGGAGCACGACGAAGACACCATTCGCCAGGCTGATTATTTGCTTGATATTGGGCCGGGTGCGGGTGTTGCTGGTGGTGAAGTTGTTGCTGCGGGCACGCCCGAAGAAGTCGCTCAAAAGCAAGAAAGTATTACAGGGCGCTTCCTTTCGGGCGTTGAAAAAATTGAAGTACCTAAAAAGCGCCGCAAGATTGAAAAAGATCGTCAGTTGGTGATTCGCGGTGCTCGTGAAAACAATCTCAAAAACATCGATGTTGCCTTTCCTCTAGGTGTTATGACAGTTGTGAGCGGCGTAAGCGGCAGCGGCAAATCGACTCTGGTAAACGACATTCTTGCAAAAGAACTTTCGGCACGGCTTCACCGTGCACAAACCGTGCCCGGTGCGCATGAAAACATTGAAGGCATTAACCACCTTGACAAAGCGATTGTTATCGATCAATCGGCCATTGGCCGTACGCCACGCTCAAACCCCGCAACCTACACGGGGGTATTTACGCCCATTCGCGAGCTTTTTGCCAGCACGCCCGAGGCAAATATTCGTGGCTATAAAGCAGGGCGTTTTAGCTTTAATGTTAAAGGTGGTCGCTGCGAGAACTGCCAAGGCGATGGCGTTATTAAAATTGAAATGCATTTTTTGCCTGATGTGTATGTAACGTGCGACGAATGTAAAGGCAAGCGCTACAATCGCGAGGCGCTCGAAATCAAATACAAAGAAAAAACCATCAGCGATGTGCTTGAAATGACTGTCGAACAGGCAGCAGATTTCTTTAAGAATGTGCCAGCCATTGGGCGTAAGCTTGAAACACTTGTTGAGGTTGGGCTTGGTTATATTCGCCTAGGCCAGCCGGCAACAACCTTTAGTGGCGGTGAGGCGCAGCGTATTAAACTAGCTACCGAGCTTTCACGCCGCGCGACGGGTAAAACGCTCTATATTCTTGACGAGCCTACCACCGGTCTCCATAGTGCAGATGTTAAACGTTTACTCGCGATTCTTCACAAGCTTGTTGAAGGTGGCAACAGCATGGTGATTATTGAGCACAACCTCGACGTCGTCAAATCGGCCGACCACGTGATAGATATGGGCCCCGAGGGCGGCCAGGGCGGCGGTATTGTTGTTGCCCAGGGTACACCTGAACAAATCAGCACGGTTGAAGACTCGTTTACAGGCAAATACCTTAAGCAGCTGTTACGCTAGCAAAAATGTCAGCTTTTTAGGTGTATAAACAACAATCAACTACTTTTTGCGAAATAATACGCGCAGTTGTTTTTTGGTGCCGTTCCAAATAAGTTCACGTTGGCGCTTGTCTTTAAGCACGTGAATAGCTGGTGGCAAAATTGAAAGCAACAAAATAAGAGCGACAATTGGGAGCAATACGGCATCAATACCAATACCAAGTCTATTAAAGAACTCACCAATGTAAAAACCGGCATAGGTAACACCGGCAGCCCATAAAAGTGCACCAATGACGTTATACAGCGCAAAGGTACGGTAGGTCATTTTGCCAACACCGGCGACAATTGGCACAAAGGTGCGAATAATTGGTATAAAGCGTGCAAGAATAACGGTAACGCCACCGTGTTTTTCGTAAAATGCCTCGGCTTTTTGGATGTTTTCTTGCTTGAAGAGCAGCGAATTTGGCCGGTTAAAGAGCCGGCGTCCGACTCGTTTACCAAATAAGTAGCCAACGCCATCGCCAAGCACGGCAGCCAGAAAAACAAACAAAACAAATAGGTGGATGTCAAATTTGAGCAAGCCAACACTAATTAAAAAGCCCGAGCTAAAAAGAATAGTGTCACCTGGCAAGAAAAACCCAATTAAGAGGCCTGATTCGGCAAAAATAATAGTGGTCACAACTGCCATAACCAGCCACGGGCCGGCAGTTGAGGCAAAGTTCGTAAAGTCAAATCCTGGTATCATATCTGTTTCATTTTAGCACGAGAAGAATAAATGCTATAATTGTAACTACGTAATTGGAGGCTAAATGAACGAAATCTCATTGCAATTGAATGAACGAACAAAGCTACGTAAACAGGCTTCAAAGCTTCGCGCAGAAGGTTATATCCCCAGCGTTGTCTATGGTGGTAAAGCAAAGCCAGTGACAACACAATCGCCAAAGGTTGAAACAACCAAAGTGGTTCATGCAGCAGGTAAACATACCCCAGTTCACCTAACAGTT
>DATCYU010000031.1:0-10546 GCA_036526295.1 Saccharimonadales bacterium (SeqCode)
CCTTGTTCCAGCTCGTTTTTTGTAATGATTGACGATAAGAAAAACAACCAACAAAACAAAAGTTGCTGACGCGAAAAGGTAAGCCGCATAGCTTAAGAGCTCCGAAAGCGATACCAACACTGAATCTTCGCTACTGAAAAATCCAAAAACGGTATAAACCGGAGAATCGCCATACCCAACCGTACATACATAGGCGACCAGCAGTAAAAACGTGAGCGAATAAAATAACCCGCGAGCTACCTTAGCGTAGGGACCCGTTTGTTGATATGACGCAATAAAAGAAACAGCCGCACCTATCGGCAAAACTAATACCGATATAGGCAGAAGAATGATAGAATTCCAACCCTTAAATAAAGTATCGATCGCACAAAACACGTAAACAAAAAGAATGAGACCTATGTCAAATGTTTTTCTTTTGCGGCCGTAGTTCATACCAGAAGCATAACACAAGCGATGTGATCAACGCTTTGGTAAAGCTGAGCGTTAATGCCCACCGAAAGTGCAGTATCAACTTTGGATTGGCTATCATGTTGCCGAAAATCTTTAATAAGTGCTATAAGCTCATCGTTGCGAACATCTTCGGTTTTAAACCAGTAGTCAAGAAAACTCTGCGCATCGCCGTCCCATTGCCATAGGCCCGGGTTACTTTCAATTTCTTCTTTGAGATCGCGCTTGCCCGTGGCAAAGTCGCGCCACTCAGTTTTAAAAAACTCTTCAAACGGCGCAGGGTCTAAACCCCGCGAGCGAGCATATCTTCATTATTCATTGCCTTTACCCAACCATAAAGTATAGTATTGAGGGATAACGCTATACAAAAGATAGGGGAAACATGGGCAAATTAGTCGCATTCGAATGGACAAGCGTAGACGGCGTTTTTGATGCCAGCAATATGGATCAGTGGTTCTTTCCGTATGACAGTGCCGATCGGCGTAATTTCATTAAGAAAACCTACGAGGAGGCCGATGCATTCTTAATGGGTCGCACCACCTACGAAATGCTTGCCCCCTATTGGGCAGGGCTACCAGATGATGACAAAGATGGTCTCGCAGAGGTACTAACCCACACTCCGAAAGTTATCGCCTCAGAAGGCAGCACAGTAGCTGCGTGGGGAGAAACGACTGTAATTAAAGGTGACATCGTTGCGGAGGTTACAAAACTCAAGAATGAGACCGACACTACAATGGTTATCGGAAGTGCTCTTCTCGCAGAAGAACTAGCCCAAGCTGGACTGATAGACGAATACAGACTACTTGTCCAACCATTCATTATGGGAACCGGCAAACAGTTCTTCAGCGAAGGAATGAAAACTGCGCTAGAACTGATCGAAGTAAAAGAGCTCGATCAAGGCATATTACTGCTTCGTTATCAGGTTAAAAAGTAGTTTCAAACAACCAAGCAAGAATTAGAAAAGCTCCGAAGTTCGGAGCTTTTCTAATTCAGATAATTTCGTGGTGATCTTGCGGGCCATCGGCGAAGCATTTTTACGATAAACTGGAGCAATGCCATGAGCAACTTGAAGTTGCTAGACCTTAGTGAGGCCGACCTAACCGAACTAGCCCCTAATTGCGTTCCATCAAAATAGCATTTATACTAGCAACACAATAATGGTAAAGTCGCAGAGTCCACTTATATCTATAGCCGTACCTCTTTACAACGAGAGCGCCGGCATTGTCTCGTTCCATAACGAGCTGACAAAAGTCGCCATAACAGCAACAGGTAACTCGTATGAGATTATTTACTGTGATGATGGCAGTAACGACAACACAGTTGAGCTTGTACAAGAAATCGCAGAAAAAAACCGCCACGTACGACTCGTTGCACTGTCACGTAATTTTGGCAAAGAAAGTGCCCTCTCGGCAGCAATTCATGCCGCTACTGGCCAAGCCGTAATTATGCTTGATGGCGACGGGCAGCACCCTATTGCATTGATTCCAGCATTCGTCAAAGCTTGGCAAGCAGGAGCAAAGGTTGTTATAGGCTTACGCACAGAAAAAGATAGCGAGGCCTTTACTAAGCGACTTGTGTCAAAAATGTTCTATGCGCTCTTTAACCGCTTTACCGATCAGCACCTCATACCAGGCACAACCGATTATCGACTTATCGACCGCGCCGTACAACAGGCATTTCTTCATCTGCCCGAAACCGATCGTATAACGCGTGGTCTCATTGATTGGCTCGGGTTTACCCGGGCTTACATACCCATCCCACGGCTCGCACGTGCCGCCGGTACGCCGAGCTACAGTTGGCGCAAACTCGCTCTGCTTGCTACGAATAGTTTTGTATCACTCACAGTTGCACCTCTTTATTTGTTCGGTATTCTTGGACTCATCATTACGGTCATTGCTTTTATCCTTGGTATTGCAGTTTTCATTGAGCAAATTATTTTACATGACCCCCTCAGATGGGCATTCACCGGTACGGCTATGTTGGGTATTTTGACACTGTTCCTTGTAGGAATTATTTTGATATCACAAGGCATTATTTCACTCTACTTGTCTCGCACTCATAGCCAAACAAAACAACGACCGCTCTATATCATCAATTACGACATGTCCGCTAGAATTGGCGATACGAGCGATGATTAGTCTACAGCGTATATGGAACCGGCTCGTTCATCTCCCGCGCCAAACAAAGATCTATATAACCGTTGGCAGTAGTGTATATTTGTTTGAGTTGTTGGTCATTTTTGTGGCAAAGGCTTTTGGCGCATCTGATTTATTGGCCGTAGGACTCAGCTTTTGGCTTGGTCTATTTGCTTCATTTTGTATGCAAAAGTTCATCACCTTTAATAATAAAGAAGTACACCACCGTATATTGTTGATACAGTTTATAGCGTTTTCACTCCTTGTTATTTTTAACTTTTGTTTCACTTTACTGGTTACCCAGCTTCTCACCGGCATTGTTGCTCCTTTTATTTCTCGAGCCATTGCCCTCGGCATAACAACCATTTGGAACTTTTATTTATACAAAATTAGGATTTTTAAAACAAAGACGCCTCAAGTATACTAAGAACAAGCATGATAAAACACCTATCGGCATTTCGTAAGAGCGTCCGGCGGCTATTTAACGCTTCACGCCACATAAACAAACGTGCATTCGCGTGGGTTTACATGGCCGGTGCACTGACAATTCTTACTGCAACGACAATCGTATGGTCAATAGTAGGTGCACGAATCAACGAGCATAATGCCGATCAGCTCGTTGGTAGCTTTTTATTTGATCACGGCGATACATTCCACGGCGCGCAATTTCCAAGTCAACACAGCTTTTTGCTAAAATGGCCGCTCTTCTTCCTTATCCGTACGCTTGGTTCCTCGGCGTTAGCGCTTGATATTGTCACGACCATTATTAGTCTTTTGACTGTTGGGGGGCTCATATATGTCCTGTACCGCATCGAACGACGTCCATTAGTATTTGGCACGATTTGCCTCGCTCTCGCATCAATGCTTTTACTCATACCCACAGAATCATACCCAGGTGCACTACTTCCGGTTAACTTTGCCATGCTTGCAAATCGCAATATCGAGTATATCTTCTACATAATTTCTCTGGTCATGCTTATCAAATCACCGCGTCTCATTCATTGGCAATCTATAACCTCGATTGCGCTTCTCGCAATCCTCTTTGCAAGCGATAAGCTATTTCTCACGTTCGGCCTTGGCGGTAGTATTATCGCTCTCATTATTTACAGCATCTATCGCCATGCCACATATCGCAACCTCGCTGCCAAATGGGCGGTCGCAAGTCTTGTTGCAGCAGGACTTGCACTTTGTGGTTTGTGGCTTATATCGATAAGCCACCTCACATCAATCGTTAGCAGCGGCACCAACCTAGGCCCATACGATCTTGTGCACAATTTTAAAGATCTCGGTCTTGGTATTATCTATGGTCTTTTTGGTATCTTTACAAACCTTGGTGCTAATCCTGCAGCTAATACAATAATCGCAACACATATTCCTGGCGCGATATTCCACCAACTCCTATCTGTCAGTGGTATAGCGTATATCTCTAATGGCCTCCTCGCTATTGGTGGCCTTTTTGCAGTTACCTGGGTTTGCCGATCAAGCTTTCGTAAAGATAAAACAACCCATAAAAAACATCGAAAACAAACTCGAGAAAAACAGGACACCGCATTACAGCTATCCGTTACCCTGATTTGGACAAGCATCGCGGCATTATGCGTATTTATAGCAACAAATCACTATTATGCCGTCGACGCCCGTTACCTTACAATCTGCCTCTTTGCTGTTAGCATATCTGGCGTAGTTTATCTACGCCGGCTAATTATTAAACCTAGGGTATTAGTCGCTGTTGGGTTTGTTCTTGTTTGTTCGATTGGTGCTGGTATTCTTACGACAACGTCAGTTGCGCATCAGTCGGCCACCGCTTATGCTTCGTTCGATGCTCGTAATAAACTTGTTGGCGACAACCTCAACCAACACCCCGTTGATATCTTGGTAGGTGATTATTGGCGCGTTCTACCGATCAAGCTTGAGGCACCCACCAACCAGGCTATCCTCCCGCTTTCAAATTGCTTATCGCCGCGCGATGTCCTCACAAGTACCACGTGGCATCAAGATCTCACAGAACACAGTTTTGCTTATCTTCTGACAACGCAACCGAGTATTACCGGACAACCGGGCTGCACTATTGATCAAGTTGTTGGTGCGTACGGACGACCTAATTCAAGTCAAGTCATCGCCGGGACAATCACCAAACCAGAAGAAGTATTATTGTATTACGATAATGGGATTCAAAAATCCGCCCCGGCAGCAACACCAAAACCAGCACTGACAAAGTCACCGAGCACATCGATCCTACCGGTTGATGTTAATGATCTTCCCAACGGGGGTTGCACAACCGGTCAAACAATTGTAAGTGTCGTCGCACATCAAGATGATGATCTCCTTTTTATGAACCCCGACCTTGTGGATAGTTTACGAGGTGGCGCGTGCATACGTTCAATTTATCTTACGTCCGGTGATGCAGGCGGTAGCGCGGTGTACTGGCTTGGGCGCGAAGAAGGCTCAAAAGCAGCTTACGCGCAAATGCTCGGTGTTCAAAATCCCGAATGGATCAGTCGGACAATCGCCATATCTGCCGGACACTACATGACCCTCGCAAAAATAAAAGGTAACCCTCAAGTCTCACTCATTTTTATGCACCTTCCTGACGGAAATATCGACGGCCGCGGCTTTGACGCAACCCACCACGAAAGCCTCAAGCGTCTTGAAGCGGGACTCACATCAATAATACACAGTACCGACAACCAATCATCATATTCATCAACTGAACTCATCAGCACTCTGTCAGACCTTATGGATAAGTTCCAGCCACAAGAGATTCGTACACAAGCCCAGATAAACCACAGCAAACGCTACCCCGATCATAGCGACCATCTTATGGCCGGCTGGTATACTCAACGTGCCTACGAAAACTACCGGCAGCACTCTAATACACATGTTGCTTTTTACACTGGCTATCCAATCCGCGATCGACCAGAGAATATCTCACTGCAAGGGATTAGTGATAAAGAGGCTGTATTTTTTACCTATGCCAAGTATGACAAAGGCGCCTGTGAGTCAGAAATTACTTGTACAAAAACAGCGTACAGGCACTACCTTAAGCGACAATACAAGATAATACAACCCTAGAACCCGCCCGCCACTGAAACACAAAAACACCCCTTTTTATAGGGGTGAATCCGGTTTTTGCACTCGCAAAGCTTGGAAAATCTCGTATGGTGAGCCTGCGGAGACCCTCGTCGAAACATTTTTGGGATGGGTTGGAGCATTTGAATGTAAAATTGGGGGTTCTAGGAATCAACGATGACTAGACGCTTAATACGTCCTACATTCCGCACCAGCTCACCATATTTAGTCTGGTTAATTTTCGTTTTTAGAATGTAGCTATCCAATTCCTTACCGAGCGACACATTCTCCTGAGCCTTATACTTGCGCACTTCATCTATTGCCGCAATCGCCTGCGCAAAGTCCGCCACATCAAGTGCGGTAGTGGGATCTACAGGTTTAGGCCATTCGCTCAGATGTATACTCTTAGCGCCATCATCGCTTCGATACAGGTCCTGATAAATCTGCTCGGTAATAAATGGCATGAGTGGTGCATACATTTTGAGTATCGCCAAAAACACTGTTTCGAGCGTAGCAACCGCAGCGGCCTTTGAACCAAGATTATCGCCAAACAGACGATACTTTATGAATTCAATATAGTAGTCAGTAAACTTAGCCCAAAAGAAGCCATCGAGTATGTCACGGGCGCGGCTATAAGAATACTCGTCAAAAGCTCTGGTTGCGCCCTTTATAGCCGCGTTCAGCTCTTGCATAATCCAAACGTCGGCATGCTCCAGCTCGCCATCACCCGCGGATTCTATGTGCATGCTTAAAAAGCGGGCCACATTATACAACTTGACCGCTGTCTTATGCCCCATGCCAATCTCGGTTTCGCTAAAGCGTAGGTTTTGTCCAAGCCGTGCACCTGTAGCCCAATAGCGAATAGCATCAGCGCCGTATTTGTCGATCAATTCCTGCGATGGCAGGTAATTGCCAAGTCGCTTAGACAGCTTGCGGCCATCTTCGGCTAGCCCATGCCCAGAAATCATGACATCGCAAAATGGCAAATGCCCGTTTTCGTAGTAGCCACGCACAATGCTGTAAAAGTCCCAGGTACGAATAATCTCGAAGGCGTTAGGACGTAGCGTGGCCGGGTAGAGCCGCCTCTGTGTTTCTTCGCCTTTAACAAGTCCGGCAATTATTTGTGGCGACAGCGAAGAAGTAGCCCACGTGTCGAGCACGTCATTTTCTGGTATCAAATCCTCAGTTTTGTAGCCCTTTGGTGTGTACTGCGTGGGGTCAACCGGTAGTTCGGCAGCAGTAGGGAAGACAGGTTCGCCGGTCTTTTTGTCGTACCAAACCGGAATCGGCACGCCGTAGTAGCGCTGGCGCGAAACGCACCAGTCCCATACAAGACCATTTACCCACGTTTCGTAATCATTGCGGCGAGATTCAGGGTACCATTTGATTTGTCGGCCCAACTCAAGCCATTTGTCTTTTTGATCAGCAATCTTGATAAACCACTGCTTGCTTGTGATGTATTCAATCGGCGTATCGCAGCGCTCATGGACATTAACAATTTGTTCTATTTTTTCGACTTTTTTAACCACGCCGAGTTTAGTAAGATCAGCAGTAATTTGCCGCCTTGCTTCGGTAATAGTCAGGCCCTTGTATTTACCGGCGCCGTCGTTCATACGGCCATCTGCGCCCAAAATGTATGTTTTGTCGGCATCGGCAATCGGGTGCCTTGTTTCCCAATCCAAAAACTGCGCGTCACCGCTGCTACAGTAATACACAACGCCGGTACCAAAGTTAGGATCGATCCTTTCGTCGGTCGTTAGTAAAAGTTTTTTATTGGTAAGCGGCATCGTTATAACCTTGCCAATGTACCGCTTGTAGCGCTCGTCGTCAGGGTGAACAGAAATGCCAACGCACGAAGGGTACATTTCTGGCCGAGTAGTAGCAAAAACCAGCGCACCGCCACCCTCCACGGGTACCTCAATATGCACAAAATCAGTCTCACGTTTCATATCTTCTAGATCAGCCTGGGCGAGCGTAGTCTGGCAATGCGTACACCACATAACTGGCTTTTCGGCGCGGTAAAGATGGCCTTTTTTGTAAAGATCAATGAAAGAGGTTTGGGCGGTACGCTGGGAATGCTCGTTGATCGTACTGTAGGTATGGTTCCAATCGACAGAAATACCTAGATCTTGCCACAGTTTGCGGTAGGTTTCCGCACCTTTTTGGGTTTCTTTGAGGCACAATTTTACAAACTCTGGCCGGGAGATTTTACTTTTATCGACTGCGTATTTCTTTTCAACAAAGCGTTCTGTCGGCAAACCGTTGTCATCAAATCCCATAGGATAGTACACGTTAAACCCGCGCATACGCTTATAGCGCACAATAAATTCGGCCTGGGCATAAGACATAATGTGCCCGGCATGTAGGTGATCGGCAGAAACATAAGGCGGTGGCGTATCGACGACATAAAGCGGGGCCTTGCTCGAGGCATTAAAACTAAAGACGTTTTCAGTTGCCCAAAAAGCCTTCCACCTTTCTTCTATTGCGTGCGCGTCGTATTTCATCACGTCTCCTTACTTTATTGTATTAAAAAATCCCTCGGCTCACGCAACCAAAAAGATTGCTTGAGCCGAGGGACGAAATAACTTCGTGGTACCACCCTGGCTTTCGCTGCATGTTGCCATACAGGCGCTTATGAACCGTCTATCAACGGTCGCAGCTATGATAACGGAGCTCTGCCGTCAGGCTCTACTTTCGCTTTTGGCGATTTCTTCCTGCCGCTCACTGGTGACATCCCATTCTGGGCCAGGTCAATGCGTTTAGGCTCATTTTACAAGATAATCGAAGTTCTGTAAACATCGCTACAAAGAATCGAGCACCAGAACGACAGAGGTAATAGGTAAAATAAAAAGTTCCAACGATATTGCCTGGAACTTTTTACCTCGTTACGAGTCGAATAATTTCATGGTGACCCTGCGGGGACCCTCGGCGAAATATTTTTGGGATGGGGTTGAGCGGTTTGGCGAGGTGCTTGAAGAATTGGGTGTCGAATATCATTGAGATAAGAACTTAGACCTCGTCTTGCAGTCTGACCTCGGTATCCCGCTTCTTATTTGCAAGATATAACAAAATTGCTAAGCAAATTAGCAGCGCCCAGCCGATCAAAAAGTAATCCAACTTTCCGTGCGTATTAAGGTAACCAATAATCGGCGCAAGAAAGACATACGGCAGCGTTTTAAAAAACGATGCCACCGAAAGAACAGTGGCTCTCTGATTTTCCGGAGCATTATTATTGAGTATTTCGCTCATGAACGGATAGAGCACATGCTCACCAGCATACAGCGCAAAGATAACCACATACCCCCACATGCCAATATTTGCCAAAGCGAGCAACAGGCTTGCAGCTGCACTAAGAGATATCAGCGTAACGACTCTTTTTTCGCTCATACGCTCCGCGTACTTATGCATAAGGTGCAATAGCCACACGGTAATAAGGCCGCTGGAGGCAATGGCTACTGAGCCCCAGAACGGGCTAAAGTCAAAACGACTTAACAATATAAGACGCAGCAAACCAAAACCAGTCGTATAGAACAATCCCTGGACGGTAATGATAATCGGCACGTAAAGCCATAGTTTTGGTAGTCTGAACTGTGCAAAACCAGTTTTTATATCATGAAGATAGCTGCCAACTTCTGCCGCGAATTTTTGACGTTTTTGCTTAGGACGCATATCGCGTATGTTCCATATAAGTAGGGAGGCGGCGATAAATGTTAGCCCGTTAAGTATCCACGGGATTCTTGGGTTGATGCCATGCAGCCAGCCGCCGATTAACGTAGCATAAACTGAGGCAATAAGCGCAGCCTGCGACCCGCGCGTAACGAGCTTACGCCAGTTGACAGACTTACGGTCGAACCTAAGCCGCTCAAAAAAGAGCGCTTCGTCAGCACCTGACACAAACGACACGCCAATCATCATAATAGCCTGGCCGACAATAAACCAAAGGAAACTGCTGCCAATTACCTGGATAAGCAAACCGCCGCCGGTCAGTATTTGCCCCAACCGCACCATCCTGTCGCGGCCGAACTTGTCTGCCAGTGCGCCAGACGGTACCTCGGCCAGCAGTCCAATTGCAAACGCTGTTGCATCCAAAATACCAACTTGCTGGTCAGTAATAAACAGACGGTAAAAATACAACCACACCGCACCTACAAACCAAAAATTTGTAAGCATTTGATAGGCCAGATATTTTCTGGATAGCCATTTTTGATCTGAAGTCATTATTGCAAGTATACTCTTCTGAGCCTACGCCGACCACACGCTAATTCAGGCAGTACAAGAGAGCGCAGCAAAGAAGACGCAACGCTACGCATCTTCTTACGACTTCTTTAGTAAGAGTATGTATTCAGGACAGGCGTAGATAAAACGATTACGTTTAGCCTGTTTCTTCTTAACGACAACCTTCTCTTGCTCAAGAAGCTGTAGGTATTTACGGGTCGTAACATAGGAGACATCTAGGCTCTTTTCGAACTCGGCCTGGACAAAGTATGGATGCTCGTATAAAAAGTTAGCAATATCACGCGCATATGCGTGGCCCATAAGTTCATTCAATTTGGCCTCAAGTCTTGTCTTAAAATAGTTAATTTTCTTTAAGACTTCCAGCGTGTAATTTGCCTGCTGCTCAAACGCCTTAAGCATGTATAAGATCCAGCTCTTCCAATCACCTTTGTAGGTAACATTTCTTAAAAGTTCATAGTACTCGTCCCTATTTTCTAGAATAAACTTACTGACGAACAATAACGGACCGTCGAGTACTTTTTGTGTCGTTAGATACAGCGGAATAAGGATGCGGCCGGTGCGGCCGTTACCATCATGAAATGGATGTATGGCCTCAAATTGGTAATGCAATATGGCTGCACGTGCGAATATCTCGTGCTTCGGCGTCTCGCTGTTAAAGT
>DATCYU010000032.1:0-3897 GCA_036526295.1 Saccharimonadales bacterium (SeqCode)
CGCATAATCACCCGTCTGGCACGGTTGACCCAACCGAAGACGATTATCTTGTTACTAACCAACTAACGCAAGCGGGCGCTCTTTTGGGCGTTGAGCTTCTTGATCATTTAGTTATAACCGCCTCGGCATATACGAGTTGTAAGGAGAAAAATTAATATGACAGCACTAACCACAGCCTATCAGTTACCGATCCTTTCGGGTTTATTGCAGCACGGTAATTGGCGCACACATGCCGTACGAGACGGCCTTGAAGTGTACGAAGATCTTGATGCACAGGTACGATCGGGCGACTATTTTGTGATGCTTGCAACAGTGCTCGACGCACTTGGCCGAAACTCACAAAGTTTTGAGACAAAACTTGAACTTGAACGTGTTGTTTCAGACCTCATTTATTTACAAGACCATTACCGAATCACCAAAAACGAACAAACAGGAGAATAGCGCATGGATATTGCAAACGAACTTGCAAAGACGTTTAAGGGTGAGCTCGATAAAACCGAGGCAACTCGTGATTTTTACAGCCACGATGCTAGTTTGTTTGAGTTAAAACCACAGGTGGTGGCGTTTCCTAAAGATGCAGACGATATAAAAGCGGCGGTTTCGTTTGTAAACAAGCATAAGGCAAAAAATCCCGAACTCAGTATTACGCCACGCTCGCGCGGGACCGATATGTCGGGTGCGGCCATTGGTGAATCAATTGTGCTTGATGTTAGCAAGTATATGAATAAACTGTTTGAGGTTGATTCTACATCGGGTCATTTTCAACCTGGCCTTTTATATAAAGATTTTGAAGTTGAAACGCTCAAACATGGTAGTTTGCTACCCTGTTACCCGGCGAGTCGTGATTTAGCGTCGGTTGGTGGCATGGTAAACAATAATTCGGGCGGCGAAAAATCGCTTGAATTTGGTAAAACCGATAATTTTGTAACTGAACTAAAAGTTGTACTAAGTGATGGCAACGAATACCTCGTAAGGCCACTAAAGCGCAAAGAGCTCAACGCAAAAATGGACCAAGACGATTTTGAAGGCCATTTGTACCGCCGAACCTTTGAGCTACTTGATTCGCATTACGACGAAATTCAAGCGGCAGCTCCTCATGTTACCAAAGATTCTACCGGGTACCACCTATGGAATGTGTGGAATCGAGAACGAGGCATTTTTGACCTTACCAAGTTATTCATTGGTGCTCAAGGCACCCTTGGGATCGTAACCGAGGCTCGTGTGCGCCTTGTGCCGCACCAGCCTCACTCGGGAACACTCGTATGCTATATGCATACTATCGACAGGCTGGGTGATGTTATTCCGGCAGTTTTAAAACACAAGCCCGCCACGTTTGAAAGTTTTGACGACAATACCCTATGGCTCAGCTTTAGGTTCTTCTTTTTGTTCATTACAAAACTTGGCCTGTGGACGTGGGTAAAAACAGCTCTGCAACTTTTGCCTGACGGCCTTATGATTGCTCGCGGTGTACCAAAGTTAATTTTGCTGATTGAATTTACCGGCAAAACACCCGAAGAGGTAAAACGAAAGATCCACGAAACGCGGCTCGACCTTGAAAAATTCCACTTTACCTACATGGAAGAAGACGACACCGAAGCCAAATCGCGCAAGTTTTGGCTTATGCGCCGCGAAAGCTTTAATTTGCTTCGTAAAAAGGTAAAAGACAAACACACGGCACCGTTTATTGACGATTTTGTTGTGCCGCCCGGCCGCCTCGCCGAATTTTTGCCACAAATGCGCGATATTATTAAAAAATACAATCTATTTGCTACCATTGCAGGCCACATGGGTGATGGAAACTTCCACGTGATTCCTCTTATGAAAATCGAAGACCCCAAAGAACGCGCCAAGTTTGAGCCGGCCATGAAAGAGGTGAACACGCTGGTTATAGAATATGGTGGTTCGGTTTCGGGTGAGCACGGCGACGGCCTCATTCGCGGGCCATGGCTTGAGCAAATGTACGGCAAAACGGTTTTGGGCTACATGAAAGAGGTTAAACATCTCTACGACCCGCAGAACATCTTTAATCCTCACAAAAAAACCGACGCCACCTGGGATTTTAGCTTTAAACACATTCGTAAACACTTTTAAGCAGAGCTGAATGCGCTTAGCACTCTAGACATTCAAGTGCTAGTTTTGTATCATAAATACAGATGAACAAGCGTGATTATTACGAAGTATTAGGTGTCTCTAAAAACGCCAGCGCCGATGAAATTAAAAAGGCGTTTCGTAAGGCTGCGGTTAAATATCACCCGGACAAAGAGGGTGGTGATGAAACCAAGTTTAAAGAGGTCAACGAGGCATATGAGGTCTTAAAGGACCAACAAAAGCGCCAGCGTTACGACCAATTCGGCCACGCCGGAGTGGGTGGTAACAGCGGTGGTTCTGCTGGTGGTAACCCGTTTGAGGGTTTTGGTGGCTTTGGTGGTCAAAATGTGCATTTTGATTTTGGCGACGGTGGACTTGGCGATATCTTTGGCCAGTTTTTTGGCGGCGGCGCGCAGCGCAATACCGGCCCCAAGCGTGGTCGCGATGTTGAGACAACCATAACACTCAGCTTTGAAGATGCCGTGTTTGGCGTTGATGAAGAACTTACGCTCGACATGGAAGACGAATGCGAGCACTGTAAGGGCACAACGGTCGAACCTGGCCACAGTATGAAAACCTGCCCCACCTGTAAAGGCGCTGGCCAACAAACTCGCGTTATGAACACTATCTTTGGCCAAATCCAACAGGCGGTTACCTGTGATACATGTAAGGGTACCGGCAAAGTGCCCGAAAAAATCTGTACCGTATGTAAGGGTAGGGGGACGCAGCGTCATAAGCAGCACCTGACGCTTAAAGTACCCGCGGGCATTGAAGACGGCGCCACTATTCGGCTTAAAGAACGCGGTGAGGCAATTGGTGGTGGTGTAAAGGGCGATTTATACGTACATGTTCGCGTAAAAGCGCACAAGAAATTCACCCGTGAAGGCGACCTCATTTTAAGTGAAGAGCATGTTTCTATGGTTGATGCTGCACTTGGCACCGAAATAGATATTGAAACGGTCGATGGCAAGGTTCGCATGAAAGTGCCCGCAGGCACACAAAGCGGCACCGATTTTAAGCTCACCGGTCACGGTGTGCCACACTTACGGGGCAATACGCGCGGAGCACATATTGTGAGTGTTATTGTTGATACACCAACGAAGCTTTCAAAAAAGCAAAAAGATCTCCTGCTGCAGTTTACCGACACTAAGCGACGCAATCTGTTTAGCTAAGAATACAAACCCTTTTCAGAACAATCATTACAGATCGTTGGTATTGACAACAGATGTCATATAAGATATAGTATATCAGTAACAACGGATACAATTTAGTTAAAGAAAATGGGCGTTCATGATGAGGATCGGTTTATTAGTACCCCAAACAAAAACGTATAACGAACGACGCTTCATCGAAGAGGCCCGTTTGAAAGGTCACTCGGTTAAGGTAATTCGTTATCTCGAGTGCTATGCAAACATCAGCAAAAATAGTCCCGAAGTTTATTATCGGGGTAAGTCACTAAAAGACCTTGATGTTATTGTTCCGTTAATATCAATTGTCTCAACCGACTTTGGTGTTGCTCTTATTCGACAATTTGAAATGATGAATATTCCGACAATGATCGGGTCGCTCGCGCTTTCACGTGCACGCGACAAAGTGCGGCAAGCGCAAATTTTTTCACGTCGGGGCATTGATTCGCCACGGACGGCATTTACAAACCATGCGGCCGATGCGGGCGCATTAGTTAACATGGTGGGTGGCGTGCCACTTATTGTTAAGACAATTAAAGGTAGCTCTGGTAACGGAGTGATGCTTCTTGAGTCTCGAAAATCTGCCGTATCTACTATTGAAGCTTTCTTTAGTCAGTCGGTG
>DATCYU010000033.1:0-4266 GCA_036526295.1 Saccharimonadales bacterium (SeqCode)
CAATTTGTGTACGGAGTTGCCCAGCTTGCACCTGGTATTGGTCGATCTCGCTTTGGAGCGCTTTTATTTGATCGTCAAACTTATCGGCGTATGCCCGGGGGGTCATAGAGAGCGGTGCGGCAATTACCATCAGCACAGCGGCAGCCACAAGCGCTGAGCGAGTGACTAACCCTTTTGAAACTGGTGTGGTGGACCGCTGTTTCATTAAACTCATGCTACCATAATCTTAATAGATTGTCAATAATGCTCACACTTATATTTTTAGGTAGCGACGGGTTGCAAGGAGCGATGAAACAACGCCAATTGCCGCACCGAGTAACATCATGGCAAGTAGTACAAGACCAGCATATATAGTGGCCATGCGAATGGTGTTATCAATAACAATGCCGTAACTTAACAACGTGTTTTTTGATGCATACAGAAGCGCAACCCCAAGTCCCGAGGCAATAAAGGCAGCAATAAAACCATACACAACCGCCTCGACAATAAATGGCCCTCGAATAAAGCTGCGGTCGGCTCCAATCAGCTTCATCATTTGGATTTCGTCACGTCGGTTAAAGATAGCCATGCGAATGGTATTAAACACAATCAGCGACGAAATGGCGATAAAAATGACGCTCGCAATAAGTCCAGCTTGTTCTGCAAAACTTACCCAACGGCCAATGTTTTGAATTGCCGTGCGGCGGTCGCCCGCAAAAGATGGTGCACGATTAGGGTCGAGGTTCTTTTTAAGCGTTGAGTCGGTGTCAACAAAATGCTTGAGTTCATCGGTTTTGTTGATATCAACTGGCTTAATACGGAATGTTCCCGGAAACTCATTAGTTGCTTCGTTTAGCGCGTTCAAGGTACCCGCATCACCTGCATTTGCCTGGGCGAAATTTTTGCGTGCTTGTTCGGGACTTACAAATGATACATCACGAACAGATGATTTTAACCCTTTAAGACCTGCCTGGATTTTTCGAATATCTTGATCGGTAGTATCGGTTTTAATGTAAATCGACATATCTACTTTGTCGCGAATTTCGGCAACGGTATCAAGCAGAACGTTACGGGCGGCCATTGTAACAAATACTACAAGTAATGTGATCGTCATAATTGCCGTGGCGGCAATCGTGAGCCACATATTGCGGCTAAAATTGTTGATGCCGTAGCGGCACATACGAAGGAATGTGATCCACTGGCGACGGTGACGTTTTTGTTGGGCAAATACTTTTGCGTTTAGCTTTTGCTTGCTCATTGGCGGTAACTCCCCTGCGCTTGGTCGCTCGTGATTTTGCCATGCTCAAGTGTCACAACTCGGCGCTTGAGTTTGTTGACAATTTCAACGTTGTGAGTTGTGAGCAGTACGGTTGTGCCGTACTTATTGATTTTTTCAAGCAGGCGTACAATATCCCAGCTGTGTTTTGGGTCAAGGTTACCGGTTGGCTCGTCGGCAATGAGAATTTTTGGCTGGCGCACAACCGCACGAGCAATCGCTACACGCTGACGCTCACCACCGGAAAGCTGGTGTGGAAATTGCTTTTCTTTACCCGTAAGACCAACGAGCTCGATGACTTTTGGCACTGTGGTTTTAATTTCACGATTAGTCATACCAGCAATTTCAAGGGCAAAGGCAATGTTCTCAAATACCGTACGCTGTGGCAGCAGTTTAAAATCTTGAAACACAACACCAATTTTTCGCCTAAGAAGCGGGATGTGCTTGTCTTTTAAGGTATCGTAATCAATACCACCGACAACGATTTTGCCGCTGGTTGGCTTTTCTTCACGCGTAAGCAGCTTTAATAATGTGGTCTTTCCGGCACCACTCGTACCAACTAAAATCACAAATTCATTCGGCTCAACATGCAAACTGACACGGTTTAATGCCGGCTTCGCGTCTTTGCCATACGTCTTGGTAACCCTATCTAAAAGAATCATTACTACTCATAGTATACCATAAACATTTTTGGTAAAGCGAATAGGCCCGCGAGCGGCGCTGCGACCGCGGCAGCGGGTGACGCTCGGCGGGGCAGCACCCAAAAATGTTTTCAGTAATCTGAAAAATTTTTAGGGGCGGACCGAGCGGCAGGACCCGCGAGCAAAGAGGTGAGCAAGAGCCTCCTACATTCCCTGCTCTAAATAAGCATTCATAAACGTATCGAGCTTGCCGTCGAGCACTGATTGTGCGTCACGATCCTCGTATTTTGTACGCGTATCTTTTACGAGTGTGTAGGGGTGCAGAACGTAATTGCGAATTTGGCTGCCCCAGTTAGCCGATTCACCCGCATGAAGCTCGCTGACACTAGCCGCATGTTGCTCTAACTGTAGCTGGGCAAGTTTTGAACGCAAGATTTTCATGGCTGTTTCACGGTTTTGCAATTGTGACCGTTCGTTTTGTATTGCTACAACTGTGCCAGTAGGAATGTGGGTAATGCGTACCGCTGAATCGGTCGTATTAACACTCTGACCACCATGACCACTAGAGCGGTAAATATCAATGCGAAGGTCTTTATCGCTAATTTGCACCTCTTCGGGAGCATCAATTTGCGGCAAAATTTCAACGAGCGCAAAGCTTGTTTGGCGCAGGTTGTCGCTATTAAATGGGCTCAACCGCACAAGACGGTGCACACCGTGCTCACTTTTAAGACGCCCATACGCATAGGGACCGGTTATCTCAATAACACTCGTTTTAATTCCCGCTTCTTCACCTGCGGAACGCTCAACAACTAGAGCGTGAAACCCAGATTTTTCCGCCCAGCGAAGATACATGCGCTCAAGCATCTCAGCCCAATCTTGAGCATCGGTTCCGCCTACCCCGGCGGTAATGCGCATAATGGCATTGTGGTCGTCGTATTCGCCCTTAAATAATAGCTCTTTTTTGCGTTCGTTAAATTCGTTTTCGAGAGCTTCGATTTGACCGTTAAATTCGGCCTCCAGGCTTTCATCGCCAAGGTCCATAAGCTCTTCAAGATCAGCCGCTTGTGTTTTTAGCGTTTGCCACGGCTCTACCATGGCTCGAAGCGCTGCAAGTTGCTTGCTTTTTTCTTGAGCATACGCGGGATTATTCCAAATTTCGGGTGCTAAAAGCTCGCGCTCGGTAGCCTCAACAGAACGCGCTTTTTCGTCAATCGCTAGTCGCTGGTATGCATCGGCAATATCGTGAGAAAGATTCGACAGTCGTTTCTTTAAAGGTTGCATTGCTTTTATTGTATCATCTGATGCGCCCACGCCTGTGATTCGTGTTCGCGTTCGTAGTCAAATTGAGATGACGGTACTTCAAATGAAAGCCGACCATACCCACCGCGTGTTTGAGCCATATGATATGCAAGGCGAAGCTCATCTACCTCACCCACACATTCAAATGGTTTCATAGCGCCATCAATGCCTAAAAGACCTTTAAAGGTTTCTTGCAGGAGTGGCTTTTCGAAAAGATCTTGGCCATTAAATAGGCTCTTGAGCTCTTCGGGTGCCACAAACGGCGCAAACAAAAGAAACGAATTAGCGCACTTGGGGCACTCACCACACCACGTAAGTTGCGTATTATCATTGCCCTGCATGTAGTTTGCGCGGTTGCATGAACTAAAAATGTGCCCGTATTTTTTCCAGGCATGCTGCACAAAAAGTTCGGCAATTTTTAGCTCACTAAAACCACGAAGCGGCGAGCCAATGTGGATTTCAGGCGAAATATAGCGCTCGACATATTCGGCCAACGTCTTTTCGGCTGGCCATGTTTTTGACCATTGGTGATTGACTGCTAAATCTTGAATCCAATCGTGAGCCTCTTCGCCTTCATGACCAATTGAGAGCAGAACAGTATTTGCACCATTTAAAACCGCATCAATTAAAGCATACGAAGCTACAATATACGTGACTGGAACGTGGCCATTAAGACCCCCGTCTTGCGTTGCCGCTTTAATAGCCTGGATATCAATAAAGCGTTCGGCAGTTATAAGGGGTCGGTTGAGCGTGCCAAGAAGCGCAGGATAGTTCGACGAACTCCCAATGTACCACGACATAAACGGTACATCTTTTTTAAGCAGCATTGTTGCGGTTAGCAGCGAATCTTTACCACCACTTTGAAGCGAGATAACTTTAGTGCCACTTGCAGGTAACGTTTCGCTTTCTTCGGCTGGGCGGGTTGCAGTAAAATGCGCAAGATCGTCGCGCGTTAGGTGGTTTTCAAAGGCAAACTGGCTCAAGCCTTCTTGGTACACCGAATCAAAAAACTTAACTTGCCACTCATCGAGGCCACCTACGCTCAAGGTGACCTCTTTACTTGGAAAACAT
>DATCYU010000034.1:0-3419 GCA_036526295.1 Saccharimonadales bacterium (SeqCode)
GACAATGTATAGTATATATTATGAAAACAGCAACCGAACCGTTAGGTTGCGTTCAAGCCGCAACGATCGTACTGGGTGACAAATGGACCCCACTCCTTTTGCGCATGTTCGTAAACGAAGAAACGGTTCGGTTTTGCCAACTTCAAGATGGTGCTGGCGGCATTAACCCCCGAACTCTTTCGGCACGCCTTTCGTCACTAGAAACAGCTGGAATTATCGTAAAGCTACCTGGCGAGGGCAATCGGTGCGAGTATCAGCTGACTACCAAAGGCCGCGATCTTTTACCCATTCTGCGAGGGATGCAGGAATGGGGCGAAAAATATTCTCCCACGTGTATTTAAGATATATCTCAGCTACCACGGGTATTATTGAGCTATGAGAGTTTTATTGATTGAAGATGAGCATAAGATCGCTCGCGCCCTTAAAAAGGCTCTCGAACAAGAGAGCTATGCGGTAGACGTTGCGTACGATGGCGACGAAGGCTATGCTATGGCAACCACCGAACCATATGACGTTGCTATCATCGACCGCATGCTGCCAGGGGAGTATGACGGCATCGCAATTATTAAAGCCATGCGCGATGCAAAAATTCACACGCCTGTTCTAGTTTTAACCGCTATTGGCGGCGTGAAAGACCGTGCCGAAGGGCTCGATAACGGTGCCGACGATTACATGGTAAAACCGTTTGCTCTTGAAGAACTCCTTGCTCGGGTTCGTGCCCTGCTACGCCGGCCAAAAGAACAGCAGCCAACCGTGCTGCGCGCCGGCAACCTTACACTTGACACCGTTACCTATGAAGTAAAACGCAACGGCGAAACCATTCAATTAACTGGTAAAGAATTTGCCCTACTTGAATACCTGCTTCGAAATCAAGGCCGCCCACTGCCAAAAGAGCTCATTATTGCCCACGTATGGGACTACGATGCCGATGTGCTCCCTAATACTGTCGAGGTATATATTAAGTACTTGCGCGCCAAAATTGATCAACCATTTAAAACTCCGCTTATTCACACTGTGCGCGGTTTTGGGTATAAGCTCCAGGCAGGTGCATAGTGTTTAAGTCGGCCACCGTTAAACTTACAACCTGGTATATGGCAATCCTTATTACCATTAGTTTGCTATTTAGCGTGGTTATTTACTCTATTACATCGTCCGAGGTAGGAAACCGGCTTGGCTATTTTAGTGGGGCGCCAAAATTTAGTTTTAGCGTCGATAACCCTACATTGTTTAATAACTACCGCAACATTCAGATTCGCGAGGCTCGCGCAAGCCTTATTACCTCGCTTGCAATCACCAATGTTTGCATATGGATCGCCGGCGGGATTGGCAGCTACTATTTAGCGCGCCGTTCGCTTAAACCAATCGAAGAAGCTCACGAAGCACAATCACGCTTTACCAGCGATGCCAGCCACGAGCTTCGCACGCCGCTCGCCAGCATGAAAACCGAAATCGAGGTGGCACTTCGAGACGGCTCAATTACGAAAGAAGAAATGCGCGAGTTACTTGAAAGCAACCTCGAAGAAGTCGACAAGCTCTCGCAGCTCTCGCATATGCTCTTGCAACTTTCCCGGCTCGATCACGACAACATTCCGCGCGAAAAGGTGAACCTGCAAGAGGTCATTGAGCGTTCGGTTGAGCGATTCAACAAGCCCCATAAAAGAATTTCAATTGAGCCAGGGAAAGCCCGCTCGGTGCTTGCCAACCCTTCGAGTACCGAGGAACTTTTGAGCATTTTACTCGACAACGCACTTAAATATAGCCCCGAAGATTCAACAGTAAACGTCAAATACATTACGCATAAAGGCTTTGCTGGTTTTGAGGTAATAAATAGCGGCGAGGGAATTCCGGCCAAAGTACTGCCTCATATTTTCGACCGCTTTTACCGGGTTGATAGCTCACGTACTAGTGGCGAAAAACGGGGCTACGGCCTTGGGCTTTCGCTTGCTAAAAAAATTGTTGAACTCTCTAGGGGTGAGTTATCCGTTTCGAGTGCTCCTGAAGGCCTCACAACGTTTACGGTTCTTCTGCCAATTTTCAGCTCTGATAAAGCAAAAAATCAGCAATAGCTCGTACAGTAATGGCGTCAACATCATAAACAAGGAGACGTCATGAACGTACTGACGAGGGGAATGCGTAATGCGTTACGTAGTCCGCTACGATCCGGAAGCGTTGCTATTATGCTCGCTATCAGCATAAGCCTGATACTAGCCATGATGGTAGCGCGCTCGAGCGTAAATGCCAAAATCGACCAAGTAAAGGCATCGGTGGCAACAAAAATTACTATTAACCCTGCAGGTGTGCAAGGAGGTTTTGGTGGAGGTAATCCGCTCACTGCCGACCAACTCCAAAAAATTAAAAGCACATCACATATTACCAGCACCGTCAGCACCTTAACCGATCAGCTTGGTTCAAGCGACACAAACCTGACGCCGTCGTTTGAACTTGGTGCTATTGGTCAACGATTTATGCGGTTTGAATCGAGCGAGGGTAGCGGTCAAAATGCAGCCAACCCCTCAGGTGCGCCATCAACATTTAAAGCACCTACACCACGCACCACTATTACCGGCACCAATGACCCTACAAGCGTAGTACCAAGCGGTAAACTAACGAGCGGCTCTATGATCGACGGCTCTAGCAGCAATTTAGTGGCACTTGTTGGAAAAGCTCTGGCCGACAAAAACAATCTAAGGGTAGGCGACACCTTTACTGCTTATGGCAAAACCGTTACCATTTCGGGTATTTTCTCGGTTGATAATAAGTTTGAAAACAACGGTATAATCATGCCGATTGCCGCTGTGCAAACCCTTACCAACCAGGCGGGAGACGCCACGAGCGTTGTTGCGACGGTTGATAGCAGCGACAATGTAGCTGGGGCAGTATCGGCCCTCAAAGGTACCCTAGGTGACGCCGCAGACATCACCAGCCAAGAAGACCAGGCCGCACAAAGTGTTCAGCCGCTTGAAAGCATTGCCAGCCTCGCAACCGCCGGCGTTGTAGGCGCCAGTATTGCCAGCGCGGTTATCATTTTACTTTCAATGATTATGATTGTGCGTGAGCGTCGCCGCGAAATTGGCGTCATAAAGGCCATCGGCGGCACAAATGCAAAAGTAATTGTGCAGTTTGTCACCGAGGCGCTCACCCTCACTGTTATTGGTGGCATTTTAGGCCTTGCGCTCGGAATTCTCACTAGCGGGCCACTCACCGAGTCGCTTGTTTCAAATTCCGACACAACAACGACCGGACAGTTCACGAATGGTAGCACGCCAGCGCGAACCATGATGCGCGCCAGTGGCTTTCGTGCATTCGGCAACCAGCTCAATACTAACGTAAAAAGTATTACCAGTACGCTCACACCACAAATATTTGCTCAAAGTGTCGGAATCATCTTGCTGATTGCCATTCTGGGCAGCGCAGTGCCA
>DATCYU010000035.1:0-3681 GCA_036526295.1 Saccharimonadales bacterium (SeqCode)
AAACGCTATATTCAAGATCGCACCGTTATTGAAGATACCGAATCAAGCGTCGACCTTGCGCTCCATGGTTGGACACTCGTCAATTACCCAGAACGCTTAAGCTACAGCGCAACCCCGCCCGATTTTGGCTCGCTCATTGTACAACGCCGGCGCTGGGCAAACGGTGGTTTGCTTATTTTGCCTAAGCTCCACGCGCATTCACGCAAACGCCGAAGCCGCAACGAAATCGTATCGCGTATGGAGCTTCTGCTACGAATCAACTACATGGCATCAATTGCCTGGGCGAGCTTTGGACTCATTTTTCTGCTTGCCTACCCGTACGACGGCCGCTTGCTGAGTCCCTTTGTACTTCTTGCCGCCCTTCCCTACTTTTTAGCAATGGCGAGCGATCTAAAATACAGCGGCTACAAGCGCACCGATGTGTTCCGCATTTATGGCTTTAACCTTATTCTTTTGCCAGTAAACCTCGCCGGCGTATTAAAATCACTGCAACAAGCACTGAGCGGCAAAAAGATTCCTTTTGCGAGGACACCAAAGGTAAAAGATCGTACACTTTCACCACTTTTATATGTAACCGCCCCGTTATTAATTATAGGTTTTTCATTGTTTACCTTGTGGCGCGATGCTAGTGCGCAAAACTGGGGGAATGCCGCTTTTGCCGCTTTTAACGCAATCGTTTCTATATGGGCAGTTATTGCCTACATTGGCATTCGTAACACGCTGATTGACACATGGCGAGGTATGACTAACTGGCTCTACGTTGAAACATATCCTGCCGCAACCCACGCTGCCGAAACTGCCGCACCGCTTGATTGGGAGGCCGTACTCTACCATGGCACCTCTGGAAGTGTCATTCCACTTGCCGAACGCAGCAAAACAACCGTACGCAAATCACCGAGGGCTGTGTAATGAAAAAAACACGTAAAGAAAGTACTATCACTACCGAACCAGTTCGTCGGCTCTCCCCATGGCGTGTTAGCTTGGCTATTCTTATTGTCGCCGGGTTGATTAGCGGCTGTATTTTTGCCGCCCAAAATTGGCAAGTGCTCACTAACCAAAATGGCCCGACCGCTCCGTGGTTTGCAAGCTACGTTGATGTAACCGCCACACCAACCTTTGCCTTTGAGCAACTAGGAACTACTAAAAACCGCGATGTTATTTTGTCGTTCGTTGTTGCTAGAAATGCCTCTACCTGTGAGCCCACATGGGGCACGGCATATACCATGGATCAAGCTCGCGGAGCACTTGATTTAGATCGTCGCATTGCGCGACTTCGGCAGCAAGGCAGCAACATTGCTATTTCGTTTGGCGGGCAGCGAAACGACGAACTGGCCGTTGCATGTAAAGATACCAACGAACTCGAAGCTGCATATAGGGCGGTTATTCAACGTTACCAAATCAACACGATCGACCTTGATATTGAAGGTGACGGATTGAACAATTCCGAAGCCAACAACCGTCGCGCTACTGCCGTTGCGGCACTCCAAAAAGACATGCGTGCTCAGGGTAATAGCTTGGCTGTATGGGCGACATTGCCCGTTGCACCCACTGGTTTGAGCGAAGCCGGCACTGACACTGTTTCGATTTTACTTTCTAAGGGAGTTGATTTGGCTGGTGTGAATGCCATGACTATGGACTATGGCCAAAGCCTGCCGGCAGGTTCTACTATGGCAAGCGCCTCACAATCAGCACTCATACAGACCCATCGTCAGCTTGGTATCCTATACAAAAAAGTTAATATTCAGCTAAGCGATCGCGCGCTTTGGGCAAAAATTGGCGCCACGCCCATGATCGGTCAAAACGATATTTCGAACGAAATTTTTACTATGAACGACGCCAAAGACCTTAACAGCTTTGCTCAGTCTCAAGGTATTGGTCGTATGTCTATGTGGTCGGCCAACCGAGACCTTACCTGCGGTAGTAACTATATAAACCTGCAAGTTGTTTCAAGTTCCTGTAGTGGTATTGATCAACAAGGTAAAACCTTTGCCGAATACCTAAGCAGTGGGTTTACCGGCAGTATGACTAAAAGTGCCTACAAAGTAACCACAACCGACCCTAAAGCCTCTGCCAAACCAACCCCCGACGACCCCAACACAAGCCCCTACCAAATCTGGTCAGACACGGGCGCGTATTTAGAGGGCACAAAAGTAGTGTGGCACCACAACGTGTATAAAGCTAAGTGGTGGACGCAAGGCGACCTGCCCGATAGCCCCGTTCTACAATCATGGCAGACACCATGGGAACTTATTGGCCCGGTTTTGCCAGGCGAAAAACCCATTCCACAAGCCACCCTACCAGCTGGCACCTACGCCGAATGGTCTGGAGATGCAAGCTACAATACCGGCGATCGTGTGCTATTTAATGGCGTGCCTTACCAAGCAAAATGGTGGAACAAAGGCCAGAGTCCAGCGGCCTCAACCTCAAACCCAACCAGCTCACCGTGGGCACCATTCACCGAAGCTCAACTCGAACAAGTCCAAAAGCAGTTGCAAAAATAGCTAGCGCCTAAACCAATAATCACATTATAAATATGCTTGTTTGCTGTATACTGTAAGCAATAATTAAAGCATAAGGATTATACATGGATTTAGTGCTTGCCTCTCGGGTACTTATGGGCGACAGCCTGGGGTTCCATATTATATTTGTATTGTTTGGCCTAACCTTACCGATCTTGGTGAGTTGGTTTGAATTTACCGGCCTCCGAAAAGGCGACCCACGCTACCTTAACACCGCACGGCTGTGGTCAAAAATTATGGCACTTCTTGTTATTGCTGGTGTTATTTCGGGTACCATCGTGGCGTTACAAATGTCACTTGTATGGCCAGGTATTTTAAAATTCGGCGGCGATGTTATTGGCCTGCCGTTTATGTTTGAAACCTATGCGTTTCTTATTGAAGCCGTCTTTTTGGCTTTGTACATGACCACCTGGAACAACAAAAAAATCTCTGGTTGGCTGCACTGGCTATTTGGTCTAGGTATAATTATAGGAAGCATCGCGAGCGCCTTTGCAATTACCAGCGTAAGCGCCTGGATGAACCTACCGGCTGGCTTTACCTTTACCGATGGCATGCTTAAAAATATCGATGTATTTAAGGCGATGTTCTCAGAAACGTCACTCATTGAGTTTATTCACTCAATGCCCGGCTACTTCCTTGCAGCCTCAACAGCCATTGCTGGTATTTATGCCATTAAATTACTGTGTATTCGGCGCAAAGAGCGAACTGGGACAAAACATGCATTCGACTGGTTGGTTGTTCAAAGGTTGATGATATTCGCCAGTATCGCCTTTGTTGCCACAGTCGTTACCGCCGATTTAACCGGTAAATATTTAGCAAAAAATGAGCCCGCTAAACTTGCGACCATTGAAATGGTTAATAAAACCACTTCAAATGTCCCCTTTGTTTTTGGCGGCGTTGATGGCGGCAACGGAAAAATCGCCGGGCCGTACATTGAAATTCCAGGTGCGCTTAGCTTTTTAGCTGGCAGCTCTACAACAAGTAGTGTAACCGGCCTTGATGCCATAGCAAAAAACGAGCAACCACCAACGGTTATTCGCCCGCTCTTTAACCTAAAACTAACATTCATTATTGCGTTAACTATTCTGATCGTTGGCTATTTCATTTTGCGATGGTTACGCCCTACCTGGCTTTACCACAGGCTGTCGTTACTTGCATTGGC
>DATCYU010000036.1:0-5206 GCA_036526295.1 Saccharimonadales bacterium (SeqCode)
CTATTGTTTTTGCTTATTATGCAAGTTCGGCGGGTGCGACTGCTATTACGTGGTCGTGGACAGCGACACTCATGGCGTCGGCCGTAACGGTAAATTATAAGAATGCCGTGTGGGACGACAGTGGTTTTTCGGCTGCAAGTGATACGACCGGCGGAGCAACGCATACAACCGACTCAATAACACCCGCAAGTAATGATCGCTGGGCTGTATGTATTTTTACTGATGCCGATACAACGGGTACTAAAAAAACAACCAGCTGGACAGCGGGTGCTGGCTTAACATCACGTGTTCAAACAAACAACAGCGCTTCGGTAGGAGGCCCATGGAACTCAATTGCGCTCATGGACACCGGGGGCGCTGTAACACAAGCGTCTCATAGCTACTCGGCAACTGCACAGTTTGCTAACCCTGCTGCTACTACGTTTATTATGTATATTACTCCGGGCACTACCCTCTTTAAAGACAGTATTGGTTCGGAATGGGACTATGTAAAGCCTGAAGAACCTAGTACACCCACAAATCTAGTGTACTTATCGCGTCAGCTTTTAATGGCGGCGGGTGCTGCCGACTACAACGGTGCAACCTATAACAGTAGCGGGTTTTTCCACTATGGCATGATTATGTATCTCGCGCAGTCTGGTGCTATGGTGTTTAACGCGGGTACGTGGCAGCTTCAAAATGCTCTTAGCTTATGGCGAAACAACACCTTTGACACGAGTGCCGTTATGAGTGTGCCAATGCAACAGGCTATTCTTAACCTTTTCCGTGATCTTGGCGTCGTACCAACAACCCTGCTGAGTGTTGCTGCCAATGTATTAAACACACCTGCGCTTGTCGACCCGGGCACGGCGCAGTCGAGCGCTGCTTACGGCCTAACCGTTACAGCCCCCGGATATCAAAGTATCTTTGGTACTGAAGTGCCGACGACGTTTGACAGTGCTCTTGGTAGTGGCAATGACGCAACGCTTGGAACGCTTTTTACGGCTGCGGTAGATGGAAAGGTGTACGGTATTAAATGGTACTTCCCTATAACGCGGCCAAACCGGGAAGTTATTGGGTTGCTTTACAGCTGGACAAACGACACTACGGGCGTCGAACTTGCACGAGCGATTGCGGTAAATCCACAAACTGGGTGGAACAACATTCTATTCAGTAGTCCTGTCGATATTACGAAAGGTGGCCAATATGTGGCTGCCGTCTGGACGTTCGACAGAGACACGATCGCAACAAACAGGTTGGCAGGCGCCGTTATTAGCGGCCAGCTCACCGCCCCTGCCGATTCAGTGAGTGCTCATAACGGTAAATATATATTTGGTAGTGGCGTGCCTTCTTACCCAAATGCATCAGGTGGTGGCAATAGCTACATGGTAGATGTCCTTTATATCGGCCAAGTTTTTGAAGGCTGGGGATTGCCGCTTTACTAGTAAGGCTTAGCAGCGCACCGACTAAGATCATTGGCCGTATGGTTATTTATTTGCTATAATTCTCGCCATGATTATAAGGGGTGCGGGTAGTAATAAGTTAATAGCGCACTTGCGAGTTCTAGAAAGTACCCTGCTGTTTTCATTATTTATTATTTTATGCACAGCCATCAACCCTATTCAAACCTTTGCAACTACCCTTCCTACCTATAACTACACCAAGACGTTTGCGCCTGGTGTGGGCGGTGGAACTTCGCGTGGTACAGCCGTGGCGGTTGATAGCAAAGGTAATGTGTATGCCTCGGGCGCGGCAAGCGGTGACGTGATACTAGACGGTGCTGGCGGTCACGACGTATATTCATCTATCTATAGGGAGGCAACACTTACAAAACGCAGCTCAACGGGCGCGTACCAGTGGACAAAAACATTTTATTCAGCCGACGGTGGGAATTCACGCGCGTACCAAGTGGCGGTTGATGCTACCGACAATGTATATATAACAGGTCACTTCAGAGGTGGTACGATCACCTTCGACGGTGTTGGCGGAACACACAGCGTGGCAAGCGTCGGCGACTCGGCCTTTCTCACTAAGTTTAACGCAGACGGTAGTTATGGCTGGACACGAACATTCGATACCGACACTGGCCTAGGTACGGCAATTGGCTATGGTATTGCCGTAGATTCAGCCCACAACGCTGTGTATATCGCGGGCACCTTCAACGGCGGCGTTGTTTTTGACGGCCCTGGTGGCACGCATACTATTACCGAGCCAACCGACGCAACTTTTGTGACTAAGTTTAACGCAACCAATGGTGCCTATGGCTATACAAAAGCAACCCATTCAGCCGGTATCTATATGAATGGGTCATTTGGCGGTAATATTTTGGCAACTGATCCGCAAGGAAACATATATGTTACCGGCGTGTTCTCGGGTGCTACGCCGGTGACGTTCGACGGCATTGGTGGTACGCATTCGCTCAGTTCTACGCACGATACGATGTTTGTAACCAAGTACAATACGAGTGGAACGTATTTGTGGACAAAGATTTTTGATACAAGCGCAGTAGGGTCGAGCGCCGAGGGTATAGGCATTGCCACCGATGCAAATAGTAATATTTTTATTGTGGGCGACTACCAAGGAACGGTGGTGTTTGATGGCCCTGGCGGCACGCATAGCGCCACAAATACCAATCTTACAGGCTACCTCACAAAACTCACGACAGATGGCGTTTACCAGTGGACGAAAACTAACGTAAGTACTGGCCTTTTTGCCGCAGCTGTATCGGTGACGACTAATTATTTGGGCGATATATTTTATGTCGGACGCTTTAGTGGCGCAACGACATTTGATGGCCCCGGCGGAACAGACACGCGAACATTTGCCGACAACACGTATATAACAAAATATAACAGTGACGGAACGTATGGCTGGACAAAAATATATGACACGACAAGTGGCGTAACAGACAACTATTACAGCATGGGAATTGCGGCTGATACGCAAGGCAATCTTTATTCAACGGGTAGTTTTGCAGGAACAGTTACCTTTGACGGCCCCGGCGGAACCGATACGTTCACCTCCTCTCTTAACGATGCTTTCTCATTAACGGCATTTAAGAACGCGTTTGTAGCACAATCGGTCGTGCCAACGCCGACGCCTGCTCCTACCCCCGCTCCTGCGCCCGTACCAATTTCCTCTCCTACATCAGTTACTACACCGGCCGTGGTACATGCAGTACCTCGCGAAACACCGATCCTTACGGAACAGCCAACAGAAAACGCTACGCAAGGTGCTGAACCGGTAGCCGAGCCACCTGCGCCTACTGCAATACTTAATAACGATGCGCATTTTGCTTCGGGCCAAGGTTATACAAAAGAGCTGACAAGTACCGATACGCTATATTTTTGTATCGATGGCAAGTCGGTGTGTCACACAACTGATGCTAATGCTCACACCGTAGCACTAAGCCGGCTAGACCCAGAGAATCGCTCGGTTGTACTTACCTTTCACTCAACCCCGCACAGTGAAACGTTTTATGTTGATCAACCAAAAAACGTAGATGTAGACGGCAATGGCACGTTTGATCTACGCGTTTTGGTAAATGCCGTAACGGCATCAAGCGCGAACATTACGTTTAAGCGCCTTGAACAACCCGCTGCAGCGGTATCGAATGTAGCAAAAGCGGCCGAGCCGGGCGTTAATTGGTGGTACGTGGTTGGCGGCGCCATGGTAATTTTAGTGGCCGGCGGACTGCTTGTGCGCAAGGTTCGTGGGCATCATTCGTAACCGCCGCTCCCTTTGTTGATTTTGGCGTAAATTTGCGTATACATATGGTTTGCTTCATCATTTGTAAGGCTACGCTCTAGGTACCGGAGCGTAATGCAAACAAGCACATTTTTTTGCGATGGCCCACAGCCAAGGCGCTCGCGTACGCTCGCCGGTAAATCGCTATAGGGTGTTTCACTTAAAACTTCAACGCTTTCCAGTGCATCAATCATAGAGCCGAGCGCTTGGCGAATGTCGTCACTAATGTCTTCCTCAACATAGGTTTGCGGCACACAGTACGACATGTCACGCACTATAGCAGGCTGGTTAGAAACTTCGCGGTATGGCTCAAGGTTGGTCATTTGCTCGGCAATGCGGGGGTTTTGTGAACGAAGATAGCGAATGTCGGGAATACCCTTGCGGGTCATCACCAGGCGGTCAAGCCCCATGCCAAGTGCCCAACCCGAATAAAGTGCTGGGTCAAGTCCGGCACGGGTTAAGATCTCGTCGTTAATAAGGCCGCATTCAAGAATCTCAATGTCTTTGCCATCTTTCACTGCATTCACCTCAATACCACCTTTTGTATAGGGGTGCGGTGAGTCAATAATTCGCAGCTTCCAGCCTGGGGCGGCAGTGGCGGCAACGGTTTTAACGACGGCTAAAAGGTCGTCTGTGGTTACTAGCGTGCGGGCGGCGTTTTTAACAACTCGCCACATTTCAAGCATATGAACCTTACTCACGTGCTTTTTGTCGGACACATCGCGGCGATACGCAAGTCCGGGTAGTAAAATGACCACATCTTGCCAATCGTTCCGTTTGCTTAACTCACGCAAAATGCCCGGTAAATGCGCGCTGGTGTGGGTGCGCAAAATATGCGTGGCGTCAATGTAATGCGTATAGGTCGAAGACCGGCTAATGTTGTCTTTGGCAATTAATAGATTATCGTAGTTATCTTCAACAGTTACGATCGGATCTTTGCGGTGACTCTGTACGTCGCTTTGTGGGTGTGCGGCGCGCATGGCGGCGGCAATTTGTTCGTAGACAAGTTTGATGGCATGCGGGGTGGGCGCCTGCGTAAGGTCGACAGTGGCGAGGTAGCGTTTGAGCTCCTGCTGGCTAATTGGCTGTATATACATTTTCATAGAGTAATTCCCCTCTTGGTTTTAGAGTTAATACGTTGATAAAACTGGTGTAATAGAGAAAAACCGCGCTTAGGCGGCAAAAAAACCAAAAAAGAAGTTTTGTTTGGTCGAGACATTACCAGCACCGCCCCTTAGGTAAAGGGGTTGAGCATTACAGAGGCTCGTGGTGATGGGGTTCATGAGATATACATTAGCATATTATTAATGAAAGTGCAATTAGCGGTAATTATTTGGGCAAAAATAAAACCAGCAATGTGCTGGCGATCGTATGAATATATTGAAAATCAAGGATCGGCCCAGCGCCTCGCGATGGTTCTCGCGTGGCGCTGGGCGGTCTCCTTCCATCTCCCGAACAGACTTGTCTCTCAGGCGTTGAC
>DATCYU010000037.1:0-7065 GCA_036526295.1 Saccharimonadales bacterium (SeqCode)
ACGCCGGCAACCCCGATAGTCTCAAAAGTGTTTTGAGCCAAATTGACTTTGTAACGGGTGACATTTGCGATGCCGAGCTGATCGACAAGCTGGTTGCAGATACCGATATCGTCGTTCATTTTGCCGCAGAAAGCCACAACGATAATTCTCTTCGCGACCCATGGCCGTTCATTAATACCAATATCATTGGTACCTATCAAATTCTTCAGGCGGTTCGCAAGCACGACAAACGTTTGCACCATATTAGCACCGACGAAGTATTTGGTGATCTTGAGCTCGACGACCCAAACCGTTTTAAAGAAACGACGCCATACAACCCATCGAGCCCCTACTCGGCCAGTAAAGCCAGCTCCGACCATTTGGTACGTGCCTGGATTCGTAGTTTTGGCGTCAAAGCGACAATTAGCAACTGTGCCAATAACTACGGCCCCTACCAACACATTGAAAAGTTTATTCCAAGGCAAATTACCAACATTTTATCGGACATCAAGCCAAAGCTTTATGGTGAAGGTATGAATGTTCGCGACTGGATTCACGTTGACGACCACAACGAAGCCGTTCTTACAATTATTGAAAAAGGTAAGCTTGGCGACACCTACATCATTGGCGCCGACAACGACCACACAAACAACAAAATGGTCATCGAAATGATCCTTGAACTCATGGGAAAGCCCGCTGATTGGTATGACCACGTTACCGACCGCCCCGGGCACGACATGCGCTACGCCATGGATTCAACCAAACTTCGCCAAGAATTAGGCTGGATGCCGCAATTTACCGACAATGAAGGGATGCGCCGCGGTCTACAACAGACCATTGACTGGTACAAAGCAAACGATGAATGGTGGAAAGCCGAAAAAGCCAAGGTTGAAGCTGCCTACGCTGAAAAAGGCCAGTAAATGGGAACTTGGCAAACCAAAAGCTCTAAAATTGTATACGACAACCCCTGGATATTTGTTCGTGAGGATCAAGTTATTTTTCCAAACGGCAAAGAAGGTATGTACGGAGTTGTGGAGTCAAAAAGCGACGCCGTCTTTGTTATACCAATTGATAGCGAAGACAACGTTTATCTCATTCAGCTAGAGCACTACACAACCCGGGAGTTGGTGTTGCAATGCGTTGCTGGTCGTACCGACGGCGAACCACCTGTTGTTGCAGCCAAACGAGAACTCCCGGAAGAAGCCGGCCTAGAAGCCAAAGAAATTACACCCTTGTCACAGGTTCGCATAGCCTCCGGAATGACTACTTTTGGTGCAACCATTTGCTTAGCGCGCGGACTTACTCCTAACCAAGAACATATCGACGAAGATGAAGCTGTTCAAACGATCGCAAAGTTTCCTGTTGCCACCATTAAGCAAATGATCTTACAAGGTGACATCGACAACACTGAAAGTATCTCGTCTCTCCTACTGGCGTTTCTTTATCTTGAAAGCCAACACACTACTTAACGCTGACCGGTTGACGCTTTTTGTTCTACAACTTCATGAGCAATCTGTTTTGCGTCTTTATAGTTGGCTCCACAATAACCAGCCTCACAAGATCGTCAAGCTCTCGCAAGTCACGCATTCCTATGTCCCACTAGAGAGAAAAATGCTATAGTACTCATATGTCGACGTCAGTGAAATTTAGCAAAGAATTATCGTTACAAGAAACATCAATTCCAGGCCTTGTTATCCTTGACCTTACGGTATTTGGTGATAACCGCGGCTGGTTTAAAGAAAACTGGCAGCGCGAAAAGATGGTTGCCCTTGGCCTGCCCGACTTTGGGCCGGTACAAAATAACTTCTCGTTCAACAACGCAAAAGGCGTGCTTCGCGGCATTCATGCCGAGCCATGGGATAAATTCATATCGGTTGGTAGTGGAAGCTTCTTTGGCGCGTGGGTAGATATTCGCGAAGGCAGTCCAACCTACGGTACGGTATTTACCACTGAGATCGACGCAAGCAAAGCTATTTTTGTTCCAGCTGGTGTCGCTAACTCTTACCTCACCCTTGAAGACAATACCGTGTACTCGTACCTCGTGAACGACCACTGGCACCCCGACGCTAAATACACGTTCATTAACGCAGCCGACCCCGACCTTGCAATCAAGTGGCCCATTCCTCTTGAGCAGTGTGAACTTTCTGAAAAAGATAAAAAACACCCCATGTTTAAAGATATTACGCCCGTTCCTGCTAAAAAGGTTCTTATTACCGGCGCCAATGGCCAGCTCGGTAACGCCCTACGCAAAATTTATCCAAATGCCGAATTCACCGATAGAAGCGAGCTTGATATTACCTCGGACCTTAGCGAGGCGCGTCACTGGCGCGACTATGGCACCATTATTAACGCTGCCGCTTATACGGCCGTCGATGCCGCCGAAACACCCGAAGGCAAAAAACTCGCCTGGCAGGTAAACGGCGTTGGTGTTCAGCAACTCGCTACTATCGCCGCCCAGTTTAACATTACATTGGTGAATGTTTCGTCAGACTATGTATTTGATGGCACCGCAACCGTTCACGATGAAAACGAGCAGCTTAGCCCACTTGGTGTCTACGCCCAAACAAAAGCTGCTGGTGAGCTTCTTACTAAAATAGCCCCAAACCACTACTTGGTTCGGACCAGCTGGGTGGTAGGCGAAGGTAATAATTTTGTTCTTACCATGAAATCTCTTGCCGAACGCGACATTAAACCGAGTGTCGTTGACGACCAAGTTGGCCGCCTTACCTTTGCTGACGATCTTGCGCAAGCCATAAAACACCTTATTGATACCAAGGCGCCGTTTGGTACGTACAATGTGTCTAATGAGGGTGAACCAGCAAGCTGGGCCGCTATTGCAGGGCGCGTCTATGAAGCCGTTGGTAAATCAGCAAGCGACATTACCCCTGTTACCACGGCAGAATATTATAAAGGCAAAGAGGGCATTGCGCCTCGGCCCTTACAAAGTACCCTCAATCTTGATAAAATAAAGGCTACAGGTTTTGTCCCACGCCACTGGGAAGAAGCTCTGCATCAGTATCTAGATCAACAGTAAATCTTTTGCGAGGAGATTCTATGAAGGGTATTATTTTAGCCGGTGGGTCTGGTTCACGTTTGTGGCCAATTACAAAAGGCATTTCAAAACAGTTGATGCCAATTTACGACAAGCCAATGGTGTATTACCCGCTTACTACCCTTATGTTGGCTGGCATTCGTGATATTTTAATTATTACAACACCCGAAGATCAATCACAGTTTCAGCGTCTCCTTGGCGATGGCTCGCAATGGGGTATTAACCTGCACTACGCCGTTCAACCCTCACCCGACGGCCTTGCCCAGGCATTTATTATTGGCGAGGAGTTTATTGGTAACGATAAGGTCGCCCTCGTACTTGGCGACAACATCTTCCATGGCTCCGACCTCGGAAAGTCGCTCAAAAGCTGCATCGACCCAGACGGCGGCACGGTATTTGCCTACCGCGTTTCCGACCCCGAGCGCTATGGCGTTGTGGAATTTGACGACAACAACATAGCCGTTTCTATTGAAGAAAAACCAACAACACCAAGGTCTGATTTTGCCGTAGTTGGGCTGTATTTTTACGACAATGATGTCGTCGAAATTGCTAAAAATGTAAAGCCAAGTAACCGCGGCGAACTAGAAATCACTTCAGTAAACGAAGAATACCTCAAACGTGGTAAATTAACTGTTAAAACGCTTGATCGTGGCGATGCATGGCTCGACACCGGCACTATCGATTCAATGACCGATGCCGCCGACTATATTCGTGCCATTCAGCGTCGCACTGGCATGATTATTGGCAGCCCCGAAGAAGTATCCTACCGAGAAGGCTACATCACAGGAGAAAAACTACTCGAACACGCCCAAGCACTCAAAAAGTCTGGCTACGGTGAATACCTCGCAAGCCTGCCTAAATAAATCTTTTTTGCTATAATAAGATGCGATGAGGAAGAAAGTGCCAATACGAGTTTGTATTATCTTGCCCGCGTGGAATGAAGAGGTGGTTATCGGAAAAATTGTCTCCAAAGCGCTAAAGGCACTAGAAGCTTCATCCTATAGTGGTGAGGTCGTTGTCATAAATGATGGCTCAAAAGACAATACAGGCACCATAGCCCGCAAATCTGGCGCTAAAGTGATTGACCACGTGCTAAACACAGGTGCGGGTGGAGCAGTAGCGACAGGCCTTAGCTATGCTGAACAAAATGGTTTTGATATAGGCGCCACAATGGATGCAGATGGTCAGCACGATATAGATGATGTACTTCACGGTATCGATGAACTCACCAAACGGGGTGTGGATCTCCTCATTGGAAGTCGCCTTATCGACAGTAAAGGTATGTCTCGTGTTAAGGTTATTGGTAACAAAGGTCTGAGTTTTATTACATACTTACTCTTTGGTGTCAATTCAACAGACTCACAGTCAGGCCTACGTATATTTTCTCGTCAAGCACTCGAAAGATTACGCTGGAAAACGAGTGGTTACGAATTCTGCTCCGAGATGCTCTGGCGAGCCAAACAGATCGGTCTTAAAATGGGTGAATATCCCATCAAAGCTATTTATACCGACTATTCGACCTCGAGTATGCGCGTAAGTGGCCAAAACAATTGGAATGGCATTAATATTATCAAAAGTCTACTAAAAAGACGCATCTTGGAGTTGCTAGGGTGAGTCGCTATGTGCTACTGCTAATTCTCAACTTCCCCTTTATCTTTGCTGGAATTTTAAGTGCATTTACATCTTATAAGCTAGGTAAGCTACCGCGTCGTAGAATGCTTATACAGCTGCTTATTTGGATGATTGTATTCGGAGGTTTAGTATGTGCCGAGCCATTATATATCTGGCTTTTTAGCAATAAACTTACACAGACGGAGCCACTTAGTCTTTTTGATGTTGCACAAATTACTGCCATAGACATTGTATTCTACATGGCAAACCGTTTGCGATTAAAGACAGAACGTCTTGAACGGCGACTACAAGATTTTCACCAAGAACTATCAATTATCCTCTCAGAGAAAAAATAGCCCACCGGTGGCAATTTAGTATAAAACCTGTTATTCTTGGTGTAGTTTTTAATAAATGAGGGATAATAATGTTTAAGGGGAAAACCTTACTTATAACCGGTGGGACTGGATCTTTTGGTAATGCGGTACTAAAACGCTTCCTTGACTCAGACATAGCCGAAATCAGAATCTTTTCGCGTGATGAAAAAAAGCAAGACGACGTGCGCAAAGCCCTCAAAAACGATAAGGTGAAGTTTTATATTGGTGACGTGCGCAATCTCGAGAGTGTGCGAGATGCCGTTAAGGGCGTGGATTACATCTTCCATGCCGCTGCTTTAAAGCAAGTTCCGTCATGTGAATTCTTTCCGATGGAGGCTGTTCGCACTAATATACTAGGAACAGATAACGTTCTGACGGCAGCCATTGATGCTGGCGTTAAAAAAGTTGTCTGTCTCTCAACCGACAAGGCGGCCTACCCTATTAATGCCATGGGTACGTCAAAAGCTATGATGGAAAAGGTCATCACCGCTAAGTCACGTAACGTTGACCCTAAACAAACCATGATTTGCTGCACACGCTACGGCAATGTAATGGCTTCGCGAGGTTCCGTTATCCCCCTATTTGTTGAGCAAATCAAAAATGGTCAGCCTATCACCATCACAGACCCGACTATGACTCGTTTCCTCATGAATCTCGACGAAGCCGTAGATTTGGTTCTCTTCGCGTTCGAGCATGCAAACCAGGGTGATCTCTTTGTGCAAAAATCACCAGCAAGCACTATCGGCGATTTGGCAGAGGCAATTAGGCATCTTTTTAACCCTAAGGCAGAGATTCATGTCATCGGTACACGTCATGGCGAGAAGGCGCATGAGACACTCCTTACTCGTGAAGAAAAAGCAAAGTGTGAAGACCTTGGTGACTATTTCCGCGTTCCAGCGGACACACGAGACTTAAACTACGATAAGTACTTCAGCGAGGGCGAAAAAGAGCCCGAGACGATCGTTGAATACACATCTGAGAACACACAACGTCTCGATATCAAGGGTACTATCGAGAAAATCTTAACCGTTGATTATATCAAACAAGAATTAAAGAGAAAGGACGCCTAACCCATATGAAAACAGTCCTCGTAACGGGGGCGTCCGGGTTTATTGGTCGAAACCTCATAGCACGGTTAACGCAAGAACAAGACATCAATATCTTAGAGTTTACCCGAGGCAATACGTTAGAAGAGCTTTCCGAGCTCGTACAGAAATCCGACTTTATCTATCACCTTGCGGCGGTAATGCGACCCCAAAGCGAATCCGACTTCGACATCAATGCCACGCTCACGGAACACATAACAACATCTATAAAAAATGCCGGCAGACCAATACCGCTCCTGCTTACTTCGTCAATTCAGGCCGAACTTGATAATGCCTATGGAAAAAGTAAGATAGAAGCAGAGAAAATTGCCAACAATTTCAATAGGGCTACACATAATCCTACGTATATCTATCGCTTAACTAATGTGTTCGGCAAATGGGCAAAACCGAACTATAGCTCAGTTGTAGCAACCTTTTGCTACAACATAGCACATGGCCTAGATATCTCTATACACAATCCCAACACCACACTAAACCTTGTCTATATCGACGATGTCATTGACGAATTTATGAAGGTTCTGCAAGGCGAACCGCTTTTGGAACACGACGGCCTTTACTACATACCAAGGGTTTTCACATTAACCCTTGGAGAGTTGGCCGAGAAAATATATGAGATTAAAAAGATGATCGATACGGACACAGCGTCACCGGCTCAATCTGATGACTTGTTTGACAAATTCCTTTATACTACATTTATGTCGTATGCGACAACATAAAACGCGTCAATAAATAGACGCGTTTAAAATGATTAATTCCACAAGGGGTATTATGAAAAAGCTTAAAGTAATGACAATTCTCGGAACAAGGCCTGAAATTATTCGACTCTCCGCAACATTGAAAAAATGTGATCAATACTTTGACCACATCCTCGTTCACACTGGTCAAAACTGGGACTACACACTCAATCAGGTCTTTTTTGAAAACCTAGGGCTCAGAGAGCCTG
>DATCYU010000038.1:0-3829 GCA_036526295.1 Saccharimonadales bacterium (SeqCode)
TTCCCCAACCCTTTAACAAAAGATAGTAAAACGGCGGATGAGTGTCGGCCGAGGTAAGGTGAATAAGGTTTAGGATGGGCTGTTTGGCCAGCATGATCGAATAGGCTTCGTCAAACCAAACACTTTGCGCCAAACCAATCATTAAACTAATAACCATGGCGCCTAAAGCGACAACAATAAGCGTAGGAATAAAGTACTTTTCTAAGCTCCGAGATCTAAAACGATCTACCATCGTCTGTATCATACAAATATCGTATCGTTTTTATAAGAAAAAAGCTACTCTTTGCCTCTGGAATTTTTGTAGGAATTACGGTATAATTTGCCAAGTACACCTATCGGGGTGTGGCGCAGTTGATAGCGCGCCCGGTTTGGGACCGGGAGGTCGAAGGTTTGAGTCCTTTCACCCCGACCAAGAACGAAATCATTCGACTTTAAGAACCCGCCATGGGTTCTTTTAGTTTTATTTACCCCCGCTATAGGAGTTTTTGGTCTATTTCAACAATGTTGCTAAAAATATAATAAGGTTGTAAAATATATTTAGTTCGGTGAGTGCTTGCCTTACTGAATTACGGGAAAACTACCCGCTCGAGAGGGGGTGTGTTATGAAAAAACTTATTCCCGTGGCCGTCGTTGCACTTCTGCTGTTCTTCTTGTTCTCCAAGCCCAAGCAGGCAGCAGATGCCGTAAACGGTGGCGCAGGTGCGGCGAAGAACGGCGCTGAAGGCATCGTTACATTCATCGGTGCTCTCAGTGGTGGAACCCTGTCGGTTCTCATCGTTCTGGGAATTGCATGGCTCATCGTCAACAGCAAGAAGTGAACTCCTAGTAGGATTCGCGCGGGACGACCGGAGAGGAGAGCGCAACAACCTCTGCTCCCGGTCGCCCCGAACGTCACCACGCAAAATTTACAGCGGGTGATTTTTTATTGCTCGTTTGCACCAAATGTTTGTTCTATGTACCCTGTATGGTCTTGTGCCCAGTGTTCGATAACCCTACCATAATTTTTGTCACCTGAGCGAATGTGCGCTTTTGTAACCAGCGCGTAAGCATCAATTTCAGACTCTTGCAGCACAATACTCGCCACCATTGCTTTTGTGAGTGGTGCTTTAAAAATAAACTGATAGGTGTCGGCGTAGTCGCTTTTACGGTTCACAACCGCCACAAACTCTACTTTAGTTGGATCAACCACTATACCCACTTCTTCAAATGTTTCGCGAATTGCCGCCTGTTTTGGCGTTTCGCCTGCATCGATAAGACCACCCGGAAACGTCCAGTACGGCTTGTAGTTAGCCTTTACAATCAGAACTTGCTCGGCGCTGTTTTCTAGAATAAGCGTACTACTCGAGGCGCGCGCAGGAAGCGACTTGAGCCATTTCTTTTTTGCATCTCGTTTTAAAAATTTCATGGGTGTGTATTTTGTTATACCTACTTTTAGTATAGCACCACAGGAGATTTAATAACCCCCGGCCGAATACCGAGGGTTATTAATGTGTAACGCGCTGATGTTACTTTGCGTACTCGACCGCACGCGTTTCGCGAATCACATTTACCTTAATGGTACCAGGGTATTGCATGGTACTTTCAATTTTGTTTGCAATGTCGCGGGCAAGCTTAATTGCCGAAAGGTCATCAACCGTTTTGGGGCTTACAATGACGCGAATTTCACGGCCGGCGCTAATTGCATAGGCCTTATCAATTCCCGAAAAGCTTGTAGCAATGTTTTCAAGATCGCGCATACGCTCTACAAAGTTTTCAGCACTAATATTGCGTGCGCCAGGGCGTGCTGCTGAAAGCGCGTCACAAATCCGCACCACAATAGCTTCGGGCGTCGTAGCCTCTATATCGTCATGGTGTGCTTCAATGGCATGAACAATTCGCTCGTCCATTCCATTTTTGCGCGCAAGCTCGGCACCAATATGATGATGCTTTCCCTCAATTTTGTGGGTTACCGCCTTACCAACATCATGTAGCAATGTTGCAATTTTGGTAATGCGTACATCGGCCCCAATTTCTTCGGCAATCAGGCCTGAAAGATGTGCCATTTCGGTACTATGCATTAACACGTTTTGGCCATAGCTCGTACGAAACTTGAGCTCACCTAGCAACCGGAGCATTTCTTTTGGAATGCCAGCAACACCAACTTCACGCGCGGCATCTTCACCCGCACGAATCACTTCTTTTTCAATTTGTTTTTCGGCTTTTGCAACAACTTCTTCAATACGGCCAGGGTGAATGCGGCCATCTTTCATGAGCATTTCAAGCGCCATACGAGCAACCTGGCGACGGACAGGGTCAAAACTTGAAAGCACTACCATACCCGGCGTGTCATCAACAAGAATATCGACACCCGTGGCACGCTGCAGCGCCTGAATATTACGGCCTTCTTTACCAATAATACGGCCCTTCATTTCGTCGTCGGTTAGCTTGAGCGCAGTTCCCGTGCGCTCGGCTGTAACCTCACTACTCATGCGCTCCATGGCACTCACCAAAATCGTTTGTGCGCGCTCTTCGGCATCTTCCATGGCTTCGTCTTGTAGCTTAGCCACAAGACCAGTTAGGTCGTCTTTAATGTCTCGCTCGGTCATTTTCATGAGCTTTTCAGCGGCATCTTGTTTTTTGAGGCCCGCAATTTTTTCAAGCTTTTCTTGCTGGCGAGTACGAATATCGCGAATTTCAGTTTTAAGTGCCTCTACTTCGTCTTCTTGTTTACGAAGCTTTTCGGCACGCTTATCAAGCTCGTCGAGTTTGCTATCGAGTGCACTCTCGCGGTCAATCAACCGTTTTTCGGTTCGCTGCCATTCTTTACGTCGCTCGTTTTCAAGCGTTACAGCTTCGTCTTTTGCCTTTAAAACAATGTCGCTGGCTTTGCTTTTAGCTTTGGCGATTTCTTTTTCAACCGTACTTTTACCGGCTGCTTCACGGCGTTTCTCGTATACAACGGTGCCGCCCACGCCAAATACTACCCCAAGTACTGCGGCAATTAACCCCTCTAACATGTGTGTATTCCTTTCTCCTAAGGATAGCCCCGCACATTATGCAAATTTTCATCAATTTTTATAAGGCGAAAACAGGACTATACTGGAAGTTCAAAAAAGTTTCATGCGCCTTTAAATAATAAAGCGTGATTTTATTGTAGCGCTTTTTACGTCAGAGCCGCAAGCTTTTATTTTTTAGGAGCCGTTATATTGGCATCGGCGCCATAATGCGGCAACACTACCCGATCGTTCTCGCCATCGTTTAGCCTCTTTAGAGCCTCTTGCTGCCAGCTATCACCCGCTGCTCCCACAATAGGAATTCCCTCGGCATCTGCCAGAGTATTAACAACCGCTATACCAATCCTGAGGCCGGTAAAACTCCCTGGACCAGTAAACACACCGATGCCTGAAATGTCAGAAAAAGTCTTGCCCCGCTCGTTAAGCTGGTCACGCATATACACCAGGAGCCCTTTAGCAAGCTGCCGGCCGGCGTCCCATTCATTTTCAAAGTGTTCGCTACCGTCGACTAGGGTTAATTTACAAACCGGTGTTGAAGTATCAAGCAGTAGTATCATGTAGTTTTTCCATCACTTTTTTACTATTTGGGCCACCTGCATGCCACGTTAGTAGGCGTTGGTTTTCGCTCGGCGAAGTAATTGTTATGGTAAGGCGATCATTAGGCAAAACGCCTTTAACAATTTCAGCCCATTCAATAATTGTGACCGTTTTTTGATCGTGCGTAGTTTCGTGAAGTTCAGCCGCCATAATACCGGCATCGTGCAAGCGGTAAAAGTCGTAGTGCGCAAGCTGAAGGCTTTTTGGTGTATCGTAAACTCGGCTAATTGTAAAACTTG
>DATCYU010000039.1:0-2302 GCA_036526295.1 Saccharimonadales bacterium (SeqCode)
TTCCTAAAAACTTTCTTTGGGGGGCTGCAACCAGCGCACACCAGGTAGAAGGCGGTACGCATAATCAGTGGTCGGTATGGGAACTAGAAAACGCAAAATCGCTTGCGGCGCAGGCCGAATATCACTTTGGCGATCTTGAAACATGGCCGAGTATAAAAGCGGCCGCTAAAGACCCTAATACCTATGTATCGGGCCGAACGGTTGACCATTACAATCGCTACCACGAAGACTTCGATCTCCTTAAAAAAATGAACATGAATGCCTGTAGGTTTAGCGTGGAATGGTCGCGTATTGAGCCGCAAGAGGGCGCGTGGAACATTGAGGCCATTGAGCACTACAAGCAGTATGTTGCCGAACTGCGGCGTCGACGCGTTGAGCCAGTCATGACTTTATTCCACTTTACGTTACCGGTATGGTTTGCGGCGCGCGGGGGTTTTGAAAAGCGGGCGAATGTAAAATATTTTGTGCGATTTGCCGAAAAAATCGTCAGCGAAATTGGCCGTGATGTGCGTTTGATTATTACGGTGAACGAACCCGAAATTTACGCGGCCGAAAGCTACGTGCATGGCAACTGGCCACCCAATAAAACAAGCAAATTGCAGGCTCATCGGGTTTTACATAACTTGGCGCGGGCGCATAACCTGGCGGCTATGGCGATCCACCGGCTTGGCCGGGGCTATCGTGTATCGATTGCAAAAAACTCGCCCTATATTTATGCCGGCGATAACGCGCTGTTAAGCCGTAAATATGCCGACTTACAGCAGTTTATGCGTGACGATTATTTTTTGCGAAAAGTAGTGAAACACTGCGATTTTCTAGGGGTAAATTATTATTTTAGTGACCGTGCCTATGGCTATCGCTTTCATAACCCCGACGAAAAATTAAGCGACCTAGGCTGGGACTTAAGCCCAGAGAATTTGCAGTTTACCCTTGAGCGGCTGCATGAAAAATACAAGCTTCCACTTCTTATTACCGAAAACGGTTTGGCTGATGCTGCCGACGCACAGCGCCAATGGTGGCTCACTCAAACGCTTATTGCTATGCAAAAAGCGCTCGATAATGGAGTACAATTAGAGGGCTATCTGCATTGGAGTCTGTTAGATAATTTTGAATGGGACAAAGGCAGCTGGCCACGTTTTGGCCTTGTAGCGATAAACTATAAAACACTCGAACGTACGCTGCGGCCGAGTGCGCGATGGTTTGGTAAAGTGATAAAACATTTACGGGAGAATGCATAATATGAGAGTCGACCCATTTCCGGGGAAAGGCCCAAAAATTGCGGTGATTGGTGGTGGTACGGGTAGCTTTACGCTCCTAACGAGCCTAAAAAACTATTCGCATGCGGTTGCCGCCTTGGTAAATATGGTAGATGACGGTGGGAGTACGGGGGTGTTACGGGATGAACTAGGTGCCTTACCGCCAGGCGACGTTCGCCAATGCCTCGTGGCCCTCAGCGAATCGCCCAAAGTGCGCGATCTCTTTAATTACCGGTTCGAAAACGGCACCTTTGGCGGGCATTCTTTTGGCAACTTACTGCTAACCGCACTTGAGAAAACAACCGGTAGTTTTACCGATGCTATCGAGACTGCCTCTGAAATTCTGCGCGTGAATGGTGTAGTGTTACCGGCGACGCTCGACAATGTTCGCCTTAAAATGGAGTGGCCAGAGGTGAGTGTTGAACTTAAAGGCGAACGAGTGATCGATGCTGAGTATTTTAAGCATGACCCGCGCCGCGCAAAATTGTCACTTGTACCCGAGCCAAATCCCAATCCGCTTGCTATTACGGCAATTGAGCAGGCCGATTTAGTAGTCATTGCCCCTGGTGACCTATATACCTCGCTTGGGCCGCTACTTGTTATTAATGGTATTGGCGATGCGCTAAGACGTACGAAAGCCCCTGTTTTTTACGTATGCAACCTGGTAACTAAAAAAGGCCAAACCGAAGGCTTTACGGTGGGTGATCACGCCGACGAAATTGAACGCTTTGGTGGCGGTGGCTATATTGATTACGTTATATATAACCGTCAAAAACCTGACGCCGAGCTCGCGAAGCGCTATAAAGCCGAAGGTGCGTATTTGGTAAAGCATGACAAAGAAAGTCTTACGCATAAAACATACAAAACCATTGGCGGTAATTTTTTGGGTTCAATAGCAGCTGCTCACACAGGTGATGTGCTGCCAGTAACTCGCTCGCTGATTCGCCACGATTCAGAGGCGGTTGCGAGCGCCATCATGGAACTATATAATAGCCTGTAATGTACGCCGACACATTTTTTGTTCTTGATTTTGACCGCTGTATAGG
>DATCYU010000040.1:0-4341 GCA_036526295.1 Saccharimonadales bacterium (SeqCode)
ATACGACAATAATTACGTTCCCATTAGGTATAATAAAGCTAATGGATTTACTAAAAGACCTTAACCCCGCGCAGGCTGACGCGGTACAAGTGGCGTCCGGGCCCCTGTTGATTTTGGCAGGAGCCGGCAGCGGTAAAACCAAAACCCTTACACACCGCATTGCCTATTTAATTGCTCATGAAAACGTGTGGCCAAACGAAATCCTGGCCGTTACCTTTACCAACAAAGCAGCGCGTGAAATGCGTGAGCGGCTTGGCTTATTGCTAGGGCAAGACAGTTCAGCTCGTAATTTTATGCCGTGGATGGGAACATTCCACGGGATTTGCGTACGACTGCTGCGCCTAGAGGGCGAGCGACTAGGAATATCATCTAACTACGTCATTTACGATGAAGATGACCGCCAAGGGCTCATTAAACAGGCCATGAAGCAGTTATCTATTGGCGACAAACAAATTAAGCCGCGAGCGGTTAGTTCGCTTATTTCTAATGCAAAAAACGAGCTCGTTGGGCCCGAAGACTTTGAAGCAAGGGCAAGCTACCCTTTTCAAAAAGACGTTGCGCGCATTTATAGCCTGTACGAAAAATTGCGAAAAGAGGCTGGGGCGCTCGATTTTGACGATTTGTTGATCGAAACGGTGCGCCTCTTTCGCGAATATCCTGAGGCGCGAAACAAATGGCGTTCGCAGTTTAAACACATTTTAATTGACGAGTATCAGGACACCAACGCAGCACAGTATGCGATTGTAAAAAGCCTCGTTAATGACAGCCGCAATATCTGTGTCGTGGGTGACGATTGGCAGTCAATTTATAGTTGGCGTGGTGCCGACTTTACAAATATTCTTAATTTTGAGCGTGATTGTCCTGGTGCAAAAATTGTAAAACTCGAGCAAAATTACCGCAGTACCGGCGCAATTCTTGAGGCGGCAAATAGTGTGATCACCAAAAACACGCAACGAACCGAGAAAAAGCTTTGGACCTCCGAACCCATGGGTGCACCCGTGCAAGTGCATGCCGTGTACGACGAAGCCGAAGAGGCCTATACGGTTGCAAGCCGTATTAATGCTCAGGCGGCAATTGGCGCTCGCCGGTATGGTGACTTTGCCGTGCTGTATCGTACGAATGCACAGAGCTATACGCTTGAGCGTGCTCTGTTGACGCACCGTATACCTTACCAAATTATTGGTGGTGTACGGTTTTATGACCGCAAAGAAATCAAAGACGTTGTTGCGTACTTGCGGCTTCTTTATCAGCCGAATGACCGTATGAGTTTCAGTCGCATTGTGAATGTGCCTGCACGTGGCGTTGGCCCAGCCAGCTTAGAAAAGTTTTTGCTATGGCAGGCGGGTAGCGGCATGGATATTATTTCTGCCCTGGTAAATGCCAGTCAAACCAGTACGCTAACGCCGCGGGCAAAAACGGCGCTCCAGGGGCTTGGTAGTATACTGCGCTCACTGCAAGCAAAAATTATGTCTGAGGTGGCACCGAGCGAACTTATTGAGAGCCTTGTAAATGCCACGGGGTATCGCGATTACTTGCTTGACGGAACGCCACAGGCCGAGGAACGAGAGGCTAACATTGGCTCACTTATTTCAGATGCTAAATCGTTTCTTGCGCTCCCCGACTTTCTCGAAGAAGTCGCGCTTATGTCGAGTGCCGACTTAGACGGTGGCAGCGAAAAAGTTACCCTCATGACGATCCATGCAGCTAAAGGACTGGAATTTCCGGTTGTTTTTATGGTGGGTATGGAAGAAGGTATTTTTCCTAATTCACGTGTGCAAGACGAAGGCCCGGCGGCGCTTGAGGAAGAGCGGCGGCTTTGTTATGTTGGCATGACTCGTGCGCGCGAGGAATTGCATTTAACCTATGCAAAAAGTCGTTTGCAGTTTGGTCAGCGTGGCTATAACATGCCATCGCGCTTTTTGGCCGATATGGGTCATACCGTGGCCGAAACTCCCTCGCCGGCATTTACCACCCGCACGCCGCGGGGTGAAGGGGACTACGACGACATGCCAGCCTTTGACATTGGCGATGGTGTGCGTTCGCCTCAATTTGGTGTGGGCGAAATCATTGATATTGACGGTATGGCCGTAACGGTGCAGTTTGAGGGCGGCCAAACTAAAAAACTGAACGTTGAATACGCGCGACTCGAAAAACTATAAAGCACTAATCAACAAGCAACTCGGCAATACTACGCCAGGTTTTTTCGCCAATAACCATAACGCCAGCGGTACTAAATGCAAGGGTGCCAAAAAATGCCCCAAAACCAGTGTGAACTGCTCCTTGCAGCCAAAGACTCGTTGCAATAAGGGCAAAAACGGCGCCAACAAGCAACAATAGGGTCCCGGTAATGACTCGTAATAATGTTTTCATGGTTATGCTTAAATCTCATGACAACATAACACGCATACATACATAGTGTCAACGATGTATGCTATACTTATATTCCAAAGGAGAAGGCTATGAACACTAAACCCTTCCTATTGCTACAAACGCGCCCCGAAGACGAAACGTCTAACGACGAATATGATGGCTTTTTGCGAGCCTCGGGGCTGAGCTCGCACCAGTTGGAGCGGATTCGCGTCGAGGCGGCGCCGCTCCCTAAACTCGACCTAACTATGTACTCGGGAATTATTTTGGGTGGCGGTCCGTTTGATATTAGTAAGCCACACGATATGAAAAGCGATGTTCAAAAACGCGTCGAGGCGGATCTTACGAAATTGCTCGACGAACTCATTGACAAGGATTTCCCATTTTTTGGCGCATGCTACGGTATTGGAACGCTAGGCAACCACCAAGGTGGTGTTATTAGCGACAAATATGCCGAAACGGTTATGGCGGCACATCTTACGTTAACGAAAGAAGGAAAAACCGATCCACTTTGCGCGGGGCTTCCTGATACATTTCGTGCCATTGTCGGACATAAAGAATCATGCGAGGTACTTCCAAAACATGCGATTCATTTGGTTTCTTCGCCCGATTGCCCTATTCAAATGTTCCGTATTAAAAATAACCTCTATGCCACTCAGTTTCACCCGGAACTCGACATGAAAGGCCTTCGTGTTCGAGTGGGCGTATACAAACATGCTGGCTACTTTGCCCCTGAAGATGCCGACGATATTATACGCATGGCCGAGGCGGTCGATCTTTCGCATGCTCCAACGGTGCTTCGGAATTTTGTGCAAAAATACACTCAGGCCGCGTAATTAATTGGTGCGAACGGGCCAACTTTGCTATAATTTTCTATAGCACACCGGTGGGGTGTCTCCTGATTATATGAAGAGTATACTTCGAAAACATAAGGTGCCAAGTAGCCTCTTAGCAGTTGCGGCTGTTTTAGTGACCGCCACGATTGCTCTGTCACTCAGTGCCCACGTAAAAGCCGCCTCCCTTCGATCTGCGGGTAGTGAGCGGCTTATCACCGTACATGACAGCGGCGAGGAAAAGAGCTTTTTAACCAAAGCGACTACCCTCAAAGATGCACTAAAGAGTGCTGATATTCGAATTGATCCGAGCGATTTAGTTGAACCCGCACTTAAGAGTGACCTCGTAGCAAGTAATTACGAGATTAATATTTACCGAGCACGCCCCGTGGTGATTGTTGATGGCTCTATGAGGCAACGCGTGATGTCGCCGTACCAAACCGCCAAGCAAATTGCCGAGCAGGCCGGCATGGTGCTGCACGACGAAGACAAGTTAACTATGGCTATGAACAGCAATTTTATGCAAGATGGCAGCAGTATAACTCTTACTATTAACCGGGCCACACAGTTTACCTTAAAACTTTACGGTAAAGTTACAACCGCCTACACGCAAGGTAAAACGGTGGGTGATATGCTCAAAGAAAAAGGCATAAAGCTTGCCAAAGAAGACACGCTGACCACCCCAGAAAGCCAGCCAATTGTTGCGGGTATAATGGTAGAAATTTGGCGTAATGGCAAACAAACCTTTACGCAAGACGAGCCTATTGCACCACCTGTTCGCCAAGTGCAAGATGCCGATCAGCCGGTTGGCTACAAAAACATACAAACTGCTGGCAAGCCGGGCAAAAAGACCGTAACGTACGAAATGTACATGCAAAATGGGCAGGAGGTGAGCCGGACCGTTATTCAAAGTGTGGTGACTGATCAGCCGCAAGAGCAAGTCGAAGTTATTGGTACAAAAATGACCAATACCTTCAGTGGCAGTTTTGCCGATGCCTTAGCGCGGCTAAGAGCCTGCGAAGCTGGTGGTGCCTATAGCCGTAACTCAGGCAATGGCTATTATGGTGCCTACCAGTATAATATTTCTACTTGGGCTGGTTATGGCGGTTATGTGCTTCCAAGCGATGCGCCACCTGCGGTG
>DATCYU010000041.1:0-4402 GCA_036526295.1 Saccharimonadales bacterium (SeqCode)
CACCAAGCAAGACATTGAAGGTACGCTCTACGAGAACCCTAATGAAACCCAGCTCATGACCTACGGCGTGCCATACAAAGGCAAAGACGTATATGTGTTTGAGGTTCTTTCTAATAAAAAGCGCCTCGATGCTGCACTCGCAGAACAGTACCCTGAATATTCACGAAGTACCTGGCAAAAATACATTAAGGCTGGCCACGTGAGTGTCAATGGCGTTGTATTTACCTCGCCTAATCGCGAGGTAAAACCAGACGACCGCATTAGCACCAGTATTCCCGAGGCGATCAATCACGATGCCCACGAACTGCCCATACTTTATCTCGACGAAAACGTGATTGTCGTTAATAAACCAATTGGCGTATTAACGCACGCAAAAGGTGCCATAAACGACGAGTTTACTGTGGCCGACTTTTTCCGGCGATACACAACCTATGGTCTTGATACGAACCGCCCGGGTATTGTGCACCGGCTCGACCGCGACACGAGCGGTGTTATTATCGGTGCCCGAACACCAGAAGCGGCGCACCTTCTGCAAAAACAATTTGCCGATCGTAAAACCAAAAAGACGTACATTGCTGTGCTGAGTGGCCATCTTAAGAACGAAACGGCGCGCATCGAGCTTCCGATTGGTCGCAACCCATCTGCCCCAAGTACCTTTAGGGTTGATCCAAAAGGTAAAACTGCCACAACTGAGTACAAGGTACTCGGCAAAAACGAAACGCAATCACTGGTTGAGCTCAGGCCACTAACCGGTAGAACTCATCAGCTGCGTGTACATACCGCATATCTGCATGCGCCTATTTATGGCGATCGTGTTTATGGTCAGGCGGCTGACCGGCTCTATCTCCATGCATACCGTCTTGAAATAACTATTCCGTACGGTGATCGCCGAATTTTTGAAGCGCCCATACCTGTTGATTTTACTCGTAATTTTCCGGGAGTGACTATCGCGTAATGGTGCAGCTTGGTGAGCTCTGTATTCACACTGAATCAGCCACCCAACTTGAGCGGTTGAGTGCAGCAATGCCGCACGCACTCCTTATAAGTGGCCCGAGCGGCATTGGGTTAAAAACAATTGCCAGTGCGCTTGCTAAAGGTTCAACTCATGCATTTGTTCAACCCACAGACGCAAAAGGGAATGTGGCGCCTGATGGAACAATTAGTGTCGAGGCAATTCGTTCACTATATGACCAAACGCGTGCAAAACAAACGCATCGCACTACGGTGATTATTGACGACGCCGATCGCATGAGCCATAGTGCGCAATCAGCCTTTTTGAAGCTTCTTGAAGAGCCTGTTCCACATGTTTGTTTTATTCTAACGTCACATAACCCCAGCGGCTTTCTGCCAACAATTATGTCGCGCGTGCAGCACTTTACGCTTCGGCCCATCACTGGTGAACAGACGACCGAATTTATGAAACAACTTGGCGCAATTGATGCCACAAAGCAAGCACAACTGCGCTACCTTGCCGGGGGCCGCCCCGCCGAGCTCATACGGCTCATGCAAAACGACGAACGCTTTACGCTACTCGCCGGTATTATTGGTGATGCTCGCACTATGATTCAGGGTGCGCCCTACGAAAAGGCTTTGGTTGTACAAAAATATAAGAATGATCGTACGGGCGCCTTGCAACTGGTTGATAGCATGATTACAATGCTTCACGCCACCGTACGCCAAAAGCCGCAGCATAATCTGGTGGATCGACTTCAGAAGCTTCTTACTATTCGTGAGGGGCTTGAAAAAAACTTTAGCGTTAGCCTTCAGCTCATGCAATATGTGTTATAACGCGTAGAGACTTATTTTGTTGTGCTATAATAACGCTATATGTTAGGGATATTGTTAATTGCTGCGCTAGGTATATGGGCCATTGCTAAGCGCCAAACAATCGCCGAAGTTACCACCGATCTACCTCAGAAAATCTCCGAAAAGCTTGAACGCTTGTGGGATGTAGCTCAAGAATCTTTGCGCGACAAAAAATACCTTCGGGCCGAAAAAGCACTCTTAACGATTTTGCGGGTTGACGAGCGTAATGCAACCGCCTACAACCGTCTGGGTATTCTTTATGCCAAGCAACAAGCGTTTAAAGATGCCATAGAGTGTTTTGAGATTGCCCAAAGCCTTGAGCCAAGTGCAAGTAGCCTTCATAACGTCGGGCTTATTTACTATGAAACAGGGCAGTACGAAAAGGCAGCGTTGGCTTTTGAGCAAGCGCTTGCCATGGAAGACGACCTTGCAGCCCGCCATGTGGCATATGCCAAAGTGCAAGAAAAGCTCGGTCATATTAAAAAGATGGTTGAATCACTCGAACAAGCCGTCCGCCTTGATGCCACTCCGCAAACTATTAATATTCTTGCCGATGCTTATGAGCGCAACGGCCAAACCGAACTCGCCGAGAAACTCCGCGAAAAAACTAAGCGCCTTCTTACGCCTAAACAACCCCAGCAAATTCACCAGGTTCGCCGGGTAATGTAATTAGTCCGTAATAACTATCTCGCCTTCGTTAGGTGCCGGTGGTTCAATATGGTTATCTAATAGGCTCTTCCTACAATGGCAAAGTTGACAGACGTGGTATAGTCCGTAATTGACTTTGATCCACTGATGATTGTTGCTGTTGCATGGTTTGTTTTCCATGATTTCTCCTTTTTAAATAGTGTTATTAAGCAAAAGAACCCCCTTGGTCGGGGGCTCTAGGCCTAATAATTTCATAATACGCTTTTTAAGCTACATGTAAAGACCCATTGTAGGATATCGCTTCGCTCCTCCGTTCGTTCGTGAAAGAAAATGCTACCGCGCTTTCTTTCACTTCACTCACTACACCGAACCTACGAACTTTTGCTAAAGCAAAAGACTTTGCAGGTGGCATATCCTACGTTACCAAAGTAAAATACCCACCTTTCGATGGGTATTTTACTTTGGTACTGGGGGTAGGATTCGAACCTACGAAGGCGAAAGCCGACAGATTTACAGTCTGTTGTGTTTGACCGCTCCACAACCCCAGCGCATGGAGCCGCCTTTCGGACTCGAACCGAAGACCTGCTGTTTACAAAACAGCTGCTCTAACCAACTGAGCTAAGGCGGCATGAAATTTAATTAGGTTACACGAAACCTAGAACAAGTTTACTGTACCATGGCATTTTATTCAAGAGGTGAAGTATAAAAAATACCCCGCATAGTGCGGGGATATTTTTAGCTTTTACGCGGCTTTACTTCGTTTCGACCAAGGTTTTTCTTGGTTTCTTTGTACTGAGTATGCTTTTTAGCGATTGGGTCGTAAGCGTTTTTTACAAGCGGCTCTGGGTTGTTTTGGGTATTCTTAGTGGTGTAAATTCGGTGACCAGTTAGGATACTCACCAAGCCGATTAATTTGCGCTTTGTGTTCTTCTTTGCCATGTATAACTCACTTAGTTTATTATTTTAGAATCTTACCTATTCTAGCATTAAATAGGAATAATTACTAGGGGTGACACAAAATATGGAGCCACGATCGGGGATTGAACCCGAGACCTCATCCTTACCATGGATGCGCTCTACCAGCTGAGCTATCGCGGCGTACCTTGGGATATTGTACCAGATTGCCCCTGTTATGCCAAGGTTAGAGCGTGCTATTTGTGTTAAAGATCAGCCGCGCGCTCATCAATAGTTTTAGCCAGCCAAAGCCCATTTTGCAGCATATTTGTTAAGAACGAAACAGTTGGGCGCTGATGCCAAGCGTATAAATAAAGGCAATCACTCGTGAGCTCAATGGTCAGACTGCCGAATGTTTCGGCGATCGTTTCTGCTGTTTTTGCGTCGAACAAATGTTCGGCCTGCAGTAATCGAGCGGGTTCGGTAAATACGGCGTATTTATGGATAAATCGAGGCGTTAAATGCATAAAAGTACCCATGGGTGTTTTTGCGAGGTGAGAAAACTTGGTGAATAATTCGGCATAAAATGTTTCGCTGTGCGTGTGGAGGCCAATGAATGTGTGGGGCAAATCGGCAGGGGTATGCAGGTCAAACGTCATAATAAGCCAGTCCTGTGGCCGAGCCGGTTTACCGGGAAATCTCAAAATATCGGTGCGCTCCACAACGGTTACGTCGTAGCCCTTGAATGAACCTATGCAGTAATTGTTGTCTTTATGAGTAGCCGAAACAGTAAAACCACGCACCAAACGGTGCTCATCGTGGTGTTGATCAACGTAGCCAAAGTATACTAGCCCCGCTTTTTCGGCAAACTGCGTAAAAGCACGCCGGTGCACGCGAGATTGGAGTACCTTTGCAGGAACAAATGCCTTTACGTATTGTCTAGCGTGGTATCGAAGCTTCTCGGCTTTCATATTATTTCTCGGTTATGGTGTCTAGCAATGTTGCAATATACTCGGCATGACTCCAGGCAAGGGGAGCAACGGAAATAAACGAT
>DATCYU010000042.1:0-8051 GCA_036526295.1 Saccharimonadales bacterium (SeqCode)
GGTTATTTACAGTGTTGTTGGCCCTGTTGAAGCAGACCCACTTGAGGGCAAGATTAGCAACGAATCGCCAATTGGCATGGCACTTATGGGCAAAAAAGTTGGTGAAACCATTTCAATCACCACGCCAAAAGGCCAAATTTCGTACGAAATCGTTGCGATCCATTAAAAACGTCCTTCATCCTTTTTCAAAAATACTACCGCTTTTTAAAGGCGGTAGTATTTTTGAAGACATTTTTCATTGAATACGGTATACTGTAACAGATATGGCAACACTGCAAGACTACCGTAATGAGCGACTCCGAAAACTAGAGGAGCTGAAGGGCTTAGGTATTAATCCATACCCAGCCGAAAGCAATCGTACTGCTAACGCTGGCGATATTGCGCCTAATTTTGACACACTCGAAGGAAAAACAGTAACCGTCGCCGGCCGCCTCACGGGTATCCGTAAATTTGGTAAGCTGGCTTTCTTGGTGCTAAAAGATTTTAGCGGTCAGGTGCAATTATTCCTTCGCGACGGTGACACTGGTCCACTTGCAGCTGAGCATGGTGTTGTGGGTATGAAAGAGCTTCCACTCCTTGATACGGGTGATTTCGTTGAGGCAACAGGTGAAGTTATCAAAACCAAAACCGGTGAAATATCGGTCGCAGTAAAAACGTTGCGGCTTCTTACAAAATCGCTTCGTCCTATGCCTACGGAGCTTACCAACAAAGAAGAGCGCTTGCGTCGTCGCTACATTGATATGAACGTCAATCAAGACGTTCGCGATCGGTTTATGCGCCGGTCAAAATTTTGGCAAGCAACCCGCGACTATCTAAACAAAAATGGCTTTATCGAAATTAACGTTCCTGTGCTCGAACACACTACTGGCGGGGCTGACGCCAACCCATTTGTCACCCATATGGACGCCCTCGACCAAGATTTTTACCTGCGCATTAGCCATGAGCTGCCATTAAAACGCCTCATTGGTGCTGGTTTTGAAAAAGTCTACGATATTGGCCCGCGTTTTCGAAACGAAAACTACAGCGACGAACACCTACCCGAGCACGTCGCCATGGAATGGTATTGGGCCTACGCCAACTGGCAAGACGGCATGAAATTTATGGAGGGCATGTATAGGGCTGTTCTGCAAGAAACCTTTGGCACCCTTCGGTTTAAACTGGGCAGTTTTGACGTCGACATGTCAAAAGAGTGGGAAGTTTGGGACTACGAAACAATCATTAAAGATCGCTACGGTATTGATGTTTACGAAAGCTCGCTCGAAGACGTTAAAAAAGCGCTCGTTGATAACAAGCTAGAAGTCGAACAAACCGAAAACCGCGCTCGTGGTATTGATAAGCTTTGGAAAAACATTCGCAAAGACGTTGCTGGCCCGGTGTGGCTTATTAACACACCAAAGTTCATTAGTCCACTAGCCAAAAGTAATCCTCAAGATGACCGTGTTGTAAAACGTTTCCAGCCAATTATTGCCGGAAGCGAGCTTGGCAATGGTTTTTCTGAGCTTAACGACCCAATTGACCAGCTCGGAAGATTCCTTGAGCAACAAGCAATGCGCGAGGCAGGTGACGCCGAGGCAATGATGCTTGATATTGATTTTGTAGAGATGCTTGAATATGGTATGCCGCCAGCTTGTGGTTGGGGCTACAGCGAACGTGTATTTTGGATTTTCGAAGGCGTATCGGCGCGCGAGGGCGTTCCGTTCCCGCAGCTTCGGGTCGAATACGACACTACTACCCAAGAAGTTTACCCAGACGTTGCCTTTGAATAAACTAAAAAATACTCCGAGTGCCGGAGTATTTTTTAGTGCACCGTATTTTTATGCAGCGGTTTGATTTATGGTGTCGCTGCTATCGGCAAGTTCACCCATTAAAATATCAATTTCATCTTCAATAATTTGTTGCAACTCAGGTACATTGGCCGCTAGCCACTCGCCAATTTGTTCTTCGGTGCCTGATTCTTGGAGTGATACGAGCTGCTGTAGTTTTGTATCGTCCAGTACGGCAGCAATTTCGGTGCCAATCCGCTCTTTTAATGTGTCGTTTAGGTGCTCAAGCAGGGAAGCCTTATCGGCTTCGTTTACTGCAATACCGAAAGCTTCAAGGTGTTTTTCTGTTATATATGACTGGTTCATAAGTATTCCTTTTTACGACTTACGTTGTTTTAGCGAGGCGGCTGCTGATTTTATTTTGACACCGGCACGTTTGAAAAAGCCAAGGGCGGCAGATCCTATCTTTTTACCTTTGTCTTTCAGCTGGATTGCACGCTCATGAATTTTTTCTTTACGTTCCGCGCGGCGTTCTGCCTTACGCTGGCGAGCCTCCTCGGCTTCTTCGTGGGCATCGTCGCGAGCTTCTTCGACAGTTTCTGGCCCATCGTCGTTGGCAGAGTCATCGGTTTCGAGTGATTCGTCGGTATCATGCTCAGGCTCTAGTTCCTCTGTTTCGGGTTCCTCTGTCTCTGGTTTGTCGTCTAAACCTTCTTCAGGTTCTTCTGGCTCAGGTTCTTCATCCTCAAGCTGGCGGTTTTGTTCGGCCGAAAGGAAACCAGCGGCCATCTCTTCATTGAGCTGATCAATAAACTCGAGGCGCTTTTTACGGCGCTCCTGAGCTTTTACATAACGACGCGCTATCCAAGCACTAATGTTCAAGCCGGTTTGTTTTTGGCGGGTGCCACGAACAGGGATAATTGACCATTCTTCAAGCTTGCCAACAAGCCAACCCTGGCCGAGTTTTTCTATTTTACCAAGAGCGGCATCGCCAATTCTACGAAGGCGTGAGCGTGGGTCGATTCGTTCAAACTCCTCCTGGCTTTCCTGGGGTGATGGAGGGGTTATTTCTAGCTCTTCTGTGGGGGCATCATGTGCGGCATCGGTCTCGGTAGTGGGCTCGTCACCGAGCAATTCGATGAGTTCAGCAACGCGATGCCGTGCGTCTTCTAAAGCCTCTGTCGTTGGGTCTTTAGCCTTGGGCGCTTCAACAACATCGGGAGCAACATCAGGTTGATCAACCTCTGCGGGGGGAGTTTCGGGTGGTGGTAGAGTGGTGGTGAGCTTTTCGGCCATGAGTGTTTGTTTTTATAAAACCTGTATTCATATAAGCATAAACAGTATAAAATGTCAATTATAAAGCGCCGGTGAATAACATTACTATTCACAATTGCTATCCATATGCTATACTAAGTATAGTAAAATAAGGAGGAACCTATGAAGATCGCCGTATTTGTCGGCAGCCTACAAAAAGGCTCATACAACAAAAAAATTGCAAAAACGATGGAACAAATGCTTCCTGCAGAGGTAACGTTTTCATACGTTGACCTTAATTTGCCGCTTTTTAATCAGGATCTTGAACAGAATTTTCCCGCCGAGGCACAGGCGGTAAAAGATGCCGTTATTTCGGCCGATGCCGTTTTATTTGTTACCCCTGAATACAATCGTAGCGTTCCGGGTGTGCTGAAAAATGCGATTGATTGGGCAAGTCGCCCCTACGGCCAGAGTGCTTTTACGGGTAAGCCAGCAGGGATTGTGGGTGCCTCGATTGGTCCTGTTGGTACGGCGGTAGCTCAGGCTGATTTACGACACGTGGTAGCTTTTTTGAATATGCGACTGATGGGTCAACCAGAGGTGTACGTTGCGAACGCAATGGGCCTGGAATTTGACGAGCAGGGCATACTGAAAGATGAGCACTGGCGCAAAAGCCTTCAGAACTATCTTGATGCGTTTATTGAACACGTCAAAACTAACCAATAGTTGAACGCTAAGTAGTAACGTGGTATAACGAGGCTATGCTTAAACTTAGGCGTCGCCAGAATCCTGAAAAACAACCGAGCACAAATGTGGGAGTACCGCCAACCCACGACAGGCCACTTAGGTATCTCCGCCCCGAAGCAGAGGATAGTGGTGAGCGACGGTCGCGCGTGGAAGCAGAATATACTGTTGTAGCTAGTGGCGGTGCCGAGTATAACGTAACCGAGCTCATTATGGGCCGAACGGTTACGCTTGACCATGATGATATTATGGCTGGAGATATCATGGCGCACCTGTATGACATGTCCGAATGGGTATTAGATGAGCAGCCAGGAGCAAGCCCGACAGGCGGCTATTTAGTCGAGTACCCACGCGCACAAGTAGAAGCTCCGATTGATGCAGTATTTGTAGCTATGGGAGCGGGTGGCTTAACGCGGTATGAGATGAAAGAAGTGGGGGACCAAGTGTTGATTCTTTCGCGTACTCGAGCTATTGATGGCGAGGAGGTAGTCAAGCAGCCACGCGGGGCTCGTATAACAAGCTCTGTTCGTGCACGAATACCCGCAAATGGCTCACCGCTTAAGCCCACGGCGGATGTTTCGTATGAAGAAGCGCTTTTTGAGCGCATACGTGATGCAGTTGTAGATTATAACCAAGAGCACGCAACTAATTAGCGGTGACATCTTACGTAAATATGCCGGTTAGCCGGTATATTTAGTTTGACTTTTTATAGTACCTTGTATAACATAGAACTATGGACCAGCAAAATAATACCAGTGAACTATACGCTGAGCAGCTTGCGGTGCAGCTGCGAAAAGGGTTTTTAGCCTACTGTGTGCTCAAGGTTTGTTCGGGGGCAGCTATGTATACCAGCGACATTATAAAGCGGCTCAGTGAGGCTGAGCTTGTTGTGGTAGAGGGTACTATTTATCCGCTTCTTTCAAAATTGCAACGTGACGGCTTGTTGATGCATGAGTGGCAAGAGTCTGAACAAGGGCCGCCGCGTAAATATTATCGTACGACAGAATTTGGTGAAGCTGTGATGACGGCTGTGACAAAAAAGTTAACGGCGCTCAACGCAACGCTAAAGAGGTTATAGAGGAAATCCATGAAGGAAATTAAACGCATTCATATCGCAAAAGTTCCCTACGACGTAGAACTGGACGCTAAAAAAATGCTCGAGGAATACTTAAAAGCACTCGAGGCGTATAGTCACAACGAAGAAATAGTTGCCGAGGTTGAAGTAAGGATTACCGAGATTTTAGAAGATCGTGGGGTAAAAAAGGGTGGTGTGATTACTCGTGCCGATGTGGAGGCGCTCAAGCGCCAACTTGGTGAGCCACGCGAATTTATGGACGACGATTCTGAGCTACCGGCCGAGGTAGAAGAAACGGTCGATGGGGCACCTCGCAAGCTATTTCGTGATACCGACCACGCAATTTTTGGTGGCGTGCTGGCAGGTATCGCAGCTTTCATTAAGGTTAACCCGGCAATCGTACGCTTAGTATTTGTTGTGTTAGCGCTTGCATCGCTTGGAACGGCATTTTTGGTGTATGCGGTGCTTTGGATTGTGGTGCCACCGGCTCGTACTGCGGCGGATAAGCTACAAATGATGGGCCGCCCTGTTACAGTTAATGCGATCCGTGAAATAAACGAACGCGATGCCGGCCGCCGTGTAGACGAAAACCATAGTGGCCGTCGACCAGCTTTGGTTATAACAGGCATTCTCAGCATTATTGCTGCCTGTGCTTCAGCATTTATAACGATAGGCGTAACAACGGCTGTGTTATTTGGAAGCCAGCACTATGCAATTGCTCCTGGAACAGGTTCGAGGTTTTTGGTTGGCGCATTTATACTAGCGGTACTGAGTGGCGTGCTCCTCACCGTTTTGTTTATTCTAACTGCGTACGCATCGTTCGCACAAAAAATGACAAAGCGTGCGCTAGTGAGTATTTGTGTCGTGATTGTTACCGGGCTTGTGTCGTTTGGAAGCGCTATTGGCTTGGTACATTACGCGGGTATGCAACAAAGCTACTACATTGAAGCAAATACCCGTACAAAGTCGGTTACTTTACCGGCCAATACAACGGCTGTCACAGCGCTTATTATTGATACGCATGGTGTAAAAGTTAAATATTACCCCACAACCGGTAAGGTGTCGGCTCAGCTGCACGCGGTAGTTAAAAGCGATGCCGATTTACCAAACGTAACCACAACTGTTGAGGGCGCAACACTTCATGTAACTGCAGCGCAAAAAACGGGTGATATTTGTACAACTACCTTGCTGTGGTGTAACGATACCCAGCCAACACTCGAGATTCATGCTCCGGAACTGTCACTGATTACCGCAGCTAAAGATTCAATGATTGCGTACCAGCCAGGCGAACAACCAAACCTCGCAATTCATGTTGGCGACAATGTTTCGGTTGATGTGTTGCCGGGCACGGTCGAGAACGTAACGGTTACGCAGGGCGTTGGCTCGGTCGTATCGCTCGCACGGGCTACGGTCAAAAACCTTACGGTTTCAACCAAGGCATCGTCAAACACCGATGCCGGTACGGTACGATCATTAATTGTGCAGGACGATGGCAGTTGTCCGGCTCCAACGGGTGGTGCGCGGGTAGATGTATGGCGCGTAACCGACGGCATGATGACGGTAAATAGCAAGAAACAAGCTGCCAATACAACCGATACGGGGTGTACGCAAATAAATATCGAAGGAGTACAGCAGTCATGATAGAGGTGCGCAGTGTTACAAAAACGTACGGTAAAAAGCACAATGCGTTTACGGCGCTTGATGACGTTACGTTTTCGATACCCGACGGTGCAACCGTGGCAATCTTAGGGAAATCAGGCTCGGGTAAATCAACTCTTATGCATGCAATGAGTGGTCTTGATCGCCCCGAAGCAGGTGAAGTTGTTATTGACGGTAGAGATATTTTGAAGCTTAGTCAAAAGCAAATTGATAGTTTTCGCTCTCACCGAATGAGCTTTATTTTTCAGAGCTTTTTTGTGCAAGCTAACGAAAGCTGCTACGACAACGTAAGCCTGCCGCTCGAAATTGCCAATATTCCTCAACGTGTGCGTGAAAAGAAAATTCTGGCCGCGCTTGAAGCGGTAGAACTATCTGACAAGCGAAAATCGCGGGCACGTGATCTTTCGGGTGGCCAAAAACAGCGCCTTGCTATCGCACGGGCAATCGTCAATAATCCAAAAATTCTTTTTGCCGACGAGCCAACGGGCAACCTCGACAGTACCACGGGTGCTGTTATTGAAGACCTGCTTTTTGGCTACAGTAAAAACAACGGCGCCACGCTTATTATTGTGACGCACGACCCGGAACTCGCAGCTAAATGTGATATGCGTGTTCATATTAAAGATGGCAAAATTGAAAAGATCGAAACAAAGGGGAGGAGTAAGTAATGAAGACGCGCGATATTGTTCGGCGGGCTGGCCGAAGCTTGCGAAACGCAAAAATTAGAACATTACTAACTAGCCTGGCTATTAGTGTGGGTGCGTTTACGGTGACGGTGGCGCTTGCTGCTGGTGCAGGTACGCAAGACTACACAAATAACCTTATTAAGAACAACGGTGACGAAAGCAGCATATTTATTTTTGCTAAAACCGACACGCAAGATCAAACGCCAAAAACATATGATCCCAATAAGGTTACGACGGACAAAAATGTGCTAACCGATGCCGATGTTCGGAAAATTGAGAAAACAGCCGACATTCAAGACGTCACCCCGATGTATAGTATCAACCCTTCGTACATGATGCGAGGCAGCGATACGACAAAGTACCAAACGAACCTTGCAATTAAGAGTGATCGCATGGTTATGACGCTTGCTGCCGGTACCCTACCCGATAACCAAGTGCCCGCTGGTAAGGTGGTTATGCCAGAGGAATACTTAAGCGTACTTGGTTTTAAAAATGCACAGGATGCTATGGGCAAAACGCTACTCGTTCATTTTAATAAAGGTGCTCCAAGCCGTGGTGATGCGGGTGAGGATAGAAGCTTTACGGTAGTGGCCGTAAGTAAAAAATCGAGCTTGCAGCTTCGATATCAACCCCAGCTCACTATTTCGGCAAGTGATGGCAAGGCTATTTATGACTACCAGCGCGCTGGTTCGGGTCAACCAAACCAATATGGTGGGGTTACAGCTCGGGCAAGTAGTGTCGCAAAGGTAGATACACTTAAAAAAGCTATTGAAGATGAAGGCTATACGGTTCAGTCGCTCAAAGATATTCAGCAAACGCTCTTTCAGTTTATTGATGTTGCCAAATGGGGGGCCGCTGGTTTTGGGTTCC
>DATCYU010000043.1:0-2491 GCA_036526295.1 Saccharimonadales bacterium (SeqCode)
GTGTTGTTAAATAGCGTAACGCTACTTTTGGGCTCGGCAATTAGCTATATGCTCGCCCGTAAAACACTACGGCCAATCGAGGAAGCAATGGCGGCACAAGATAGATTCATTGCTGATGCCTCGCATGAACTACGCACACCACTGACTGGTCTTTTGCTTGATAACGAAGTAACACTCCGTAAAAAATCGCTCACAGCTAAAGACGTACGCATGGCAATGGAACGTAACGTACAGGGCCTTACAAAACTGAAAGATTTAAGTGATACGTTGCTTGACCTTGTAGCCCGGCAACAAAAAAATGCACCGCGTACGGTTGTTTCAGTTGAGCAAATTGTACGATCGGCCGTTAGCCAGGTGGCGCCTATGGCCAACAAAAAACACATTACGTTTGTACAAAATATTGCCAATAATACGCTCACAATCGACGAAGCAAAGCTCACGAAACTACTGGTTATTCTTTATGACAATGCTATTAAATACAGCAAGCCACATACAACCGTGACGCTTTCAAGCGAAAGTGTTGGTAGTGACATACTGCTGACCGTGCACGACCAAGGTATTGGCATGAGTCATGAAGAAAAGGAACACATATTCGACCGCCTATATCGTGCTGATGCATCGCGTTCGCACGGCGATGGCTACGGCCTGGGCCTTGCGATTGCACGTAAGCTTGCGCATGACCTTAATGGTTCTATTGCAGTGCAAAGTGAGCCGGGGCACGGCTCGACATTTACTGTTCGCTTGCCCCGCTCGTAATGTAACGGTTCTATGATTTTTGTTTTTCGACCCCTTGAGGTATGATAAGGTGAGAAATCGCGTACGATCTATAGAACGTGCAGACAATATAGCAATAAGACAGAGTGAGAGATATGATGAGCAAGGACGTCCAGCAGACAGTCGGTGATTTTTTTGAGGATTACCCCCTCCGCCGTTTTGAAAAAGGTGAGGTATTAATACGCCCCGAAGAGCGGTTAGAGAATATTTTTTATCTCGTTGAAGGATCGGTTATTGAATACGATATTTCATCGGCCGGTAATGAAGTGATTGTAAATGCCTTTAAGCCCGATGCGTTCTTCCCTATGTCGATTGCAATCAACAATACGCCGAATTACTATCACTTCGAGGCGGCAACGTCGGTAACGGTTCGTATTGCGCCGGCTGAACGTGTCATAGAATTTGTAAAAGAACAGCCAGAGGTTCTTTTTGACCTTTTGGCTCGCGTGTATCGTGGTACCGACGGTCTGCAACGTCGTATGGCGCATCTTATGGGAGGCAACGCACGAAGCCGACTTATTTTTGAGCTTGTTAATGCTGCGTATCGCTTTGGCGAGCATACTTCAGACGGTACGCTTGTGCCACTCACCGAAAACGACCTTGCCCGGCGTTCAGGACTCTCTCGCGAAACTATTAGCCGAGCTATGAACAAGCTCAAAACCGAAGGCTATGTTGCCGTGCAGCCAACGGGCATCGTGGTGTTCGACATTGCAAACCTGGAAGACCTTTTAGGGTCAGACCTCTAGCGGCTTCGCTAGCTCTAATAGTCAATCCCCTCGTTAGCGCTATAGCCATCGTCAAAATGATGCTTTATTTTTGTCATGTTGGTCATAATATCAACCGAGTTTTTGAGTGATGCAGGAAAGTTTCTGCCTGTTAAGCACAGTGTGGTTGCAGGATGTTTGGTTGTAATAAGCGTTTGTAAATCACTAACTGTCAGCAAGCCATCGTGAACGGCATTGTTGATTTCGTCGCATACTACAATGTCGTATAAACCACTCGTGGCATAGTTGGTTACCTGCTGGAGTGTTTTTTGAGCACTTGCCTTGTGCTCGGCTTCGGTGACATTTTTTGCACTTAAGTCGCCCGCGCGGTAAAAACCTTTACCGCCTTTGTACAGTGTCAATTGATTGCCATATACCGAAAGGACCGCTTCAAAAAAGCGGTCCTCATTTACTTTCCAACTTTTAATAAACTGTACAAATGCGACTCGGGAGCCGTTGCCTAGTGCTCGGCAGGCAAGACCAATAGCTGCGCTCGTTTTACCTTTTCCCTCGCCCGTATACGCAATAACGAGGCTTTGTTTTTTATTGGTTGGAAGTGGCATAGCGCCTACAGTTCGCAGGTACCACCAGCACAGGCTAGTTCTTTGGCGCCTGTTGTTTGGTCTTGCTGCTCGTAAATAACCAAGCGTGAAAAGTCGATAGTTCCAAGGGCGGCTTTGCGCTTTTCATACTCTTCCTTGGTGATTTCTTCGTAAGGAGCAAGCTGGTATATGTGGTTGTTGCGTGGCAGGAACGAGAGTCCACCAACGATATCCCAGTTTTCGTACACAAAGTTCGCAATGCTGATCCATTCGCTGTCGCTTGCGTAAATAGTGACCGATGGGTTGTGTTCGGTAAAGTGCTCTTTCAGGCGTTTCCACTCTTTAAGCATTTCAAGAGCTGACACGTCCTTAGAAACAACCGCGCCCTCAGGAGCCTTCACGGGAAACTCA
>DATCYU010000044.1:0-5467 GCA_036526295.1 Saccharimonadales bacterium (SeqCode)
CGACTACGCGCTCGGTACCGTTAATGACAAATGTACCGCGCTCGGTCATCCATGGGTAATCACCCAGGTAAATCTCCTGCTCTTTTACTTCACCGGTTACCTTGTTGGTAAGTTCAACAACGGCATGTAGCGGTGCATCGAACGTCAGGTTGTTCTCCTTGGCGTCTTTTTCACTGGTCTTAGGATCCTGGAACTCGTAGTTTTTAAAGCGGAGTTCCAGCTTTTGACCGGTGTAATCCTCGATCGGGTTAAGTTCTGCAAAGATCTCGCTCAAACCAGTCTCGACGAATTCACGCCAAGAGTCTTCCTGGTGAGCGATGAGTTTTGGTAGCGGTAAAGCGGTGTCTGTACTCGTAAAAAAGACACGCCCTTCCGCGGTAGGCTTGGTTTTTGCCACGTGTTGCTCCTCGCTGGTTGGATTGTATTTAGTGATAGAATCGGCGCCGAAGATTCTCTAAGCGTGGTTCCCTATTGACGCTGCCACCCGTCAAAAGAGCATATTAACCACAACTACACTACTTCTTGGTACTCATTGTGCAGGATTTCGTGCAAATCGTCAAGGGTAAAATAAAGTCAAAAAACAGCGGGGTCACCCGCACTCCACAGCCGTGGAGTGCGGGTGACCCGACCGACGTCAGTCCAGTTCCTTCAGAAGAACTCCACCGAGCGGGACCCAGCAGGCGATGTTGAGGATCACTTCGAAGAAGTTTCCCCACACCATCCCGCCCCGCTGGCCCCACCACTCAGGGTAGGCCTGGTGTCCGTACATCTGCAACCCCACCTGAACCACCAGAGTCACCACCCACAAGGCGATGGTGACGAGGATGGCCAGAACAGCAGTCCCACGCCGCCTCCGTTGCCTCTTGGCTACCAGTCCGCCGCACAGAAGCACGACGGGAGAAGCGAGCAGCCCGAGCAACAACAGCGGCACGAGTATATACGGCGGCAACATGGCCGTTCCTTTCCGTAGTCGGTCGTTTCCGGATATATTTATATCTTAATTATAGCTATTTGTCAATCACGCGTGTTCAATGACTTCATCAATAAGGCCGTACTCAACAGCCTCTTTGGCGCTCATCCAAAAGTCACGGTCGGCGTCTTTTTCGATTTTTGCCAGTTTTTGGCCCGTATTTTTGGCCAGAATTTCGTAGAGGCGGTTTTTGAGGTAGATACTTTCTCGCAAAGTAATCTCTTGGTCGCTCACCTTACCTTGCGTGCCGCTTGAGGGCTGGTGCATCATAATTCGACTGTTTGGCAAAGCAAAGCGCTTGCCTTTTGTACCGCTCGAAAGTAGGAACGAACCCATACTTGCCTGTAAACCAATACCTATGGTTGCAACATCTGGCGTAATGTATTGAATGGTGTCGTAAATAGCTAAGCCGTCATACACGCTGCCGCCGGGGCTGTTAATATATAGTTTTATGTCTTTTTTAGGGTCTTCGTAGGCAAGGTGTAAGAGCTGAGCCACCACCAGGTTAGCTGTATGCTCGTTAACATCTTCACCCAAAAAGATGATCCGTTCGTTTAATAGGCGAGAATAGATATCAAACGCGCGCTCACCCTCATGCGTTTTTTCGATAACCGTTGGTACGAGATAACTTGTTGGCTTGTTCATGTATTTAGTATAGCGCCACATTAGCACTCAATGCAAGTGAGTGCTAATGTGGATTTATTCGAAAAATAAACCACCAAAAAACAGCCCGTACAGGCTGCCTCTCATAGCATCAACAGGGGGGTGATTTAACAAGCAAACCACCGTTTGGCCGCGGATGGCGCGGGCGGGGTTCAGCACCCCGCCCGCGCCACCGCACACCGTCACGGGGCCGTGTTCGCGCCCGCGTAGAAGCCGGCGCCGTTGGACCCGGGCATGGCGAACGCGACGGCGAACATGGCGGACAGCGTCGACATGACGAGGTCGTTCATCCAGTCGACGACGTCCTGCTTGGCGTTCGAGTCGATGGTGTGCAGCATGCACGCCACCACCTTCGCCAGCAGTCCCTCGACGTAGTAGGCCAGCAGCATCGACGGCAACGGTCGGTTCAGCCTGACGGTCATCTTGACCCGGAGGCTCGCGCCGACCGTGACCGTACGCGCCGTCGCGTACTTGGTCACGCCGATGCCGGACTCCGACGCCTCGAGCACCTCGTTGAACTGGGCCACGCCCGCGTAGAACGCGGTGCACAGCTCGCCCATGATGTGGTCGAGGTCCGCCGGCTTGGAGACTCCCGCACCGTTGCTCCAGTGCTCAACCGTGAAGCTGACGCTCCCGTTGGCGAACTGGACGGTTCCGGTACGGCGGTTGCGCTCGTTGGAGGTCGTCATCTCAGATCATCCCTCTCCTCATCGGCTAACTATGCCAAAATGCGATCGGTCGCATAGATGAGGAAAGAAGACGCTATATAAGTATCCTCTTTCCTCACCTATGGTAGTGGTTTGCTTGTTAAGTGCGTTATGCCCTTATGGGCAACAACTCAGGTATTATAAAACAGAAGTTAACAAAAGTCAATATCCTATCGTTACACCGCCAAGATGTTCCTGTGATATTACACATATGCTACACTTGTAGTGTTCGCTGGTTCGACCAAGGAGGACTTGTGCCCCGTCAACCCACCATGACAATCGTCGTGAACCGCCAAGGCCAGAACGGCAGATGCAGTCACTGCAACCAGCCTGCCAAGATCGACACCGATGTTCACGCGTGCGGTGCTCGTGCAACACAACTGGCCATCGAGGAAGACATGGGACTCACCCTCAACGGCGCCAAGCTCGTGGCGGCAACTCGCAGCGATCTGGAGTTCGTCGGCACCGGCCGCATCGAAGAGCGCAGGACCCCCGGGAAGCCGGCCGCAGACCCGAAGGAGTACTTCTTCCGTCGCGATCGTCTTCCGGGTGATCTCCGGTAGTTACCAGACGAGCACGGGCGGGTGATCAGCACCTACGATCACCCGCCCGAAAGGCAACGACAAATAAAAACAGCCCCATAGCGGGCTGTTTTTTGGTGTAGTCGTAATGCTACTTTTTCGTGTTTAACTCTACCAAGCGATCAACAGTTTTCTCGGTGAGCAGGCGGTTCGCGATGTCGCGGCGGGCTTCGGGTGTGTCAAATTGTGCAACCATCCGTGGATTGTTGGCATATTGCTGCTTATACAGGTTAACGTGCTCTTCAAGCTCTTTGTTGGTTGCGTCGATCTTTTCAACCTTACTGAGTTCGGCAAGCGCCAACCCAGCTTGAACGCGCTTTTTAGCAGCTTCGTTAACCTCAGTTTCGAGCCACTCTTCTTTACTTGCAAAGCCTTTATTTTCAAGGTATTGGTCAAGCGTTAGGCCCTGATACATGAGGTTTTGCGTCATGTCACGCTCAATTGACTCAGCTTGATCTTTCAAAAGAATCTCTGGCACCGGCACCTTGCTGGCTTCAACAAGCTGCTTTACAAGGTCGTCTTTCATATTTTCGGCCGCTTCACGCTCTTTTTGAGCACTTAGCTCACGCTTGATATCATCTTTTAGCTCATCGGCAGTTTTAAACGGACCAGCCTTTTTGGCAAAGTCGTCGTCTACCTCAGGCATTACCACTTCTTTTACCTTTTTAAGGGTCGTCGTAAAGACAACGTCGGCACCCTTAAGATCAGCTACGTGGTAGCTTTCGGGAAACTTCAGCTTTAGATCAAAGGTCTCACCTGGTTTTTTGCCTACAATACCCGATTCGAACCCAGGAATAAATGAGTTGCTGCCAAGCGTCAGGTCGTAGTCCTCGGCCGTGCCACCGTCAAACGCAACATCATCTTTTTTACCAACAAAATCAATGGTAACTTCGTCGCCATCTTTTGCGGCACGCTCAACTGCTTTCTTTTCAGAAAAACCCTGGCGCATACGCTCAATGATCTCGTCGACTTCTTTTGCGACTACGGTTACTTTCTTTTTGTCAGCTTTTAGCTTTTTGTAGTCACCGAGCGTTACCGTAGGCAAAATTTCGGCCTCGGCCGTAAATTCAACCACGCTGCCTGGAACATACTTTTTAACTTCAACCGCAGGGCGCTCAAGTGCCTGAATACCCTCTTTTAGGTAGCTCTCGGCAACAGCCTTGCTCATGGCATCTTCGAGCGTTTGCTGAGCAAGTACCTCTGGATCAACATGCTTAGCGGCAACGCTTACCGGTACCTTGCCTTTACGGAATCCTGGCGCCTTAATGTCTTTAGCCAGCTTGGTAAGCGCAACTTGCTCGGCTGCTTTTAGATCGTCTTTGTCGAGCGAGATAGTCAGCTCGACCTTTGTGTCAGATAGATGTTTTACTGATGTCTTCATACAGTGTTTAAGTATAACAGATGTGAACAGATCAAAAAAGCCCGCAAGTGTCTACGTGTTCGTAAACAAGGGAACGCCCCGCCACCAAAAGCGGCAGCGGGGCCCCGCACTTCAAAGGATGGGTTCACCATGTGGGTCATAGGCCGCAACTGGATACATGGCATCTTTCATGACACGCACCGTATAGCGCTTGCCTCCGAGCGGCACATTTTTCATAGTGATGTAGAGCTGAGTTTCTTCAGCTCCTTCCAAGTGCCTAAGGGTGATAACGCCCGCAAGGGCTAGCAGCAGCCCTTCGCGAGGAGCGACGCCTATGTAAGAGATCCATTCGCCCTTGCCGTCGTGAACGATACGGGCAATGTGTTCCTCTACCCGCCGCTTGATCGGGCTAGGCTCGACCTCGGTCATCGCACCTCCGAGTGTGGAGACCACCCAGATCCTGCCTTCTACGAATCCCCTGTTGCCGAAGATCGTGAAGGTTTTATCCTCCAACGACCAGTTCCTACCACCAGGCATTGCAATACTCCATCCGTCGTATCGGGGTGGCTTATGCCACTTACTAAGCACTGTACAATAGTTTTATATCTTCAACAACGTGCTTACTCGAATAAGTCCGAAAGGTCGTCTGACGATTTGCGGCGACGGTCTTTCACGCTCGTCACAATACGCTCAAAGCTAAGTTTTTGCTCTTCGCTTGAGGCCGTGTCTTTAAAGGGGTAAATCTCAGACTTTAGCTCTTTTTCGCCCACAAACACAATAAACGGAATCTCTTTTTTAACTGCTGTTTTTAGCTGTTTGTCGAGCTTGCGACCTGTAATGTCAAGTTCTACCGAAACGCCCTCGCTACGTAAGTCGTTTGCAAGCTTAGTTGCACCTTCAAGGGCTTCGCCAAGGACAATCATATATACTTCGGTTGTTGAAGGTAGCTTTGGAATAAGATTGTGCGACTGCAAGAAAAGCTCGGTCATCGTAAGGCCTGGTGCCATACCAACAGCCGAGATGGGTTCGGCGCCAAATAGGCCAACCAAGCCGTCATATCGGCCACCGCCGTATAGCGCACGGCTATTTTCGGGGTTGGTATCAAAAAACTCAAAAACCGTACCGGTGTAGTAATCAAGACCGCGCATAAGCGTAATGTCAAAGCGAGCGTTTTTAACGCCATGAC
>DATCYU010000045.1:0-6299 GCA_036526295.1 Saccharimonadales bacterium (SeqCode)
TGGCCCTCCATGCAAAGAACACCTCATTTTCGCTACCGGAGGTGTTTTTTGTTATAGTAAATATATGATTAAGCCGGTCATTGTGTATGTCAGTGGTGCGCCAGGCTCTGGCAAAACAACATTAGCTAGGTTATTAGCTGATCAGTTGTACATTCCAAGTATCTCAAGTGACCTTGTGCATGGCGGTGTAGCCTTCTTAAAGCCTGAACACAATAGAAAGCAAACACTCAACGATGTATTCGTGCCAATAATGATTAACATGGCGCAAAGAGGTATTAGTTTTATTGTTGATCAGGTACTGCAAAAGGGGTCTCAGAAGCGGATATTATCGATAGATTGCGACCATATGCAACAATTATCAATATACATACAATGTGCAAAAATCCCATTGATCGTTACGTTGCTAGAATTGAAGCGAGTAACTTGCCAAGTATAGTCCAACGTCGTGAGCATTTGCTTCAACTCGCAGCTCCTCATAAAGATAACCTCAGCAAAACCAATGAACCACTCAAACTAAACATACCGTGTTTAGTTGTTGATACCAACGATGGTTACATGCCAAATATAAATGATATAGCCGAATTTATTTTGAATAATCGTTAGAGTCAGTTTCAGCAGCGAGGGTGTCTTTAGACTGAAGCGCTACGACAAATAGTTCATTGTATTTCTGAATATCGGTGTATCAGCGTCTACGATGCACCTCCAATACCGCTTATGCTTAAACAGAGATATTGCGTCTCTGTTTTTTGTTATAGTTAGAATATGAAAGATAGTCATAGAAATCCCTGATGATCCCCGAAGAGTTCTTGCGTAGAGACGATGCCTGGCCCGCATATCAGCAACGGGCACTTGAGTATTTACAATCTGGGCAGGCTAGCTCAAAAGCCGAGCTATCGTAAGTAGTCGGTTGGCTATTTTTGTGCTTTTGTTTGTAATGTCCTGTGGAGTGATTTTATTTTTTCGGAGCATTGTGTAGTTTTTCCAGGCTAATAGCCGCCAGTGCAAAATAGTAAACATAGCTGGTCGGTAATATATAAATACAAGGTGTCGTTTCAAAAAATTGTAGAATTTATTTTTTTCGTCAAATGTATAAATTGCCTTTTTACCACTTTGCATAAGGAGCTTATTAATTTTTGCCAAGTCTCTTAGGAGGCCTTTTGTTTTTTTAGTTGGTATATGGCTATACAGAACCCTGGGGAGATCGTCGTTAATATGAGCATTTGCGCCAATCATTAATGACATAAAAGTTGGTGCGGATTTTAGTGCCGCGTAGTCGTTAAGTTTTGCCCAGGGCGCTGGTATGCTAGGGTCGTTATTGTAGCACTTATTTATCACCAAAAAATAGTACTGAGCAAACTCAACCAAGACCTTTTCTATAAATTCTGGGTTTTCAAAGTAGCGATTTTTTATGGCTTGGTGTATTGAAGTTGTTACTAAAATGTAGGTAGTGTTAAACACTTTGAATTGTGACAGGTTATGCTCAGCAAGCTGAGCGTCAAGCTGCCCAAGGCGGGTAAGTGTATCCTTGGCAGAACGAATCGTGGCGATGTTTATGAGCTCTAATTTTTGGCGGATCATTTGTTTAAGCATAGCAAGCCGGATTCTTTTTTGATACTGTAACCGTTTGGATATGGACAATACCGACCCGGTGCACGGCAAAACCGCGCACCGGGCGCATCAGGGCTACGACCATCGGAGTGTCATGATGCTTCCTGGAGCCGCGGATTCGAGGAGTGGGACAACTGTGTCGAAGGCTCTTTCAAGCTCCCGATCCGAGTATGCGCGTGTGCCCGACAGCGTAAGGCGCACGAACACGATAGCGTCGTCCACGGTAAACCCCTTGCCCTCCTTTATGGCGGAAAGGAGTACGTAGGCGACCATCTGGTATGGATTGCTGCCGATCTCACTCGTTAGAGGATTCTTCAGCTCACCCTCCAGGAACGCCAGGTTTTCGTTCCACAGGATTCTAAATACCTGCGGCATGTGACAGCCTCCAAATGAGTAAATGTGCTACTGATTGCAGGTATATAATACAATAAATGTTAAGAATTGACTAAAAGTAACGTGCCTCAACTTGACCCTGGTTTATGCCATTGGTAAGGTTGGTGTAGCCCATGGTACGTAAAATATGCATTGCAGCGTTCGAGCGGCTGCCCGAGTGGCAATACAAAACGAGCGGAGCATCTTTTGGAATCTCTTTAAGCTCACTGGCGCCACGCATGAGTTCGAATGGCGGAATATTCAGCGCGCCTTTAACGTGGCCGGCCTCATATTCGTATGGTTCGCGTACATCAATAAATATATAGTTCATGTTATTTCTCCCTTTCATTTTGACAATTCATACAGGTGCCTTGAAGTGTCAAGGGACCAGTTAGTTTGCAATCACCCAGTTGCTCTTGAAGCGTTTCTATAAAGTTATGAGGAAGAGAAATGTCACGCAGGCAATCGCACTGAATACACTGAAAATGTGCATGTGGACTGGTGGTTGTATCAAACCGAAAAGCATTATCCTTTGTGGCGGGAGCATAAATAAATTCACCTCGTTCAACAAGACGGCTTGTTATGCGGTGAATGGTGGTTGCACTAATAGCAGGGTAGGCACGTTGAAGGTGTGCAAGAATATCAGCATTTGATGCATGACCTTTCATACCAACAAATTCACGAACGGCGGCAATATACTTTGTGTTTCTCTCGTGCATAGTAATTTTTATTGTAAATAATTTACAATAACAATACAATAGGCAAAAGAAAGTACGGGCAACAAAAAAAGAACCCTGAGCGGGTTCTTTTTGTTTTTTGTTACGCAGCTTTGTGAGCTGCCGTTGCCTTACCTTTCCAGGTGGAGTTGTCAACGGCAAGCCAAATGAGCCAAACGATGGGAAGGAAAATAGCGAGCAGTACGAACACGCCTTCTTTTCCAAGCTTAAGGCCAATGTTGTACATTGCAATGTACATAAACACGGCGGCGACAATGTTAACAACGGGGATAAACATAAGAATAGCCCAGAACCCTTGTTGGTCACCTAGTTCGTACATGATCCATGTGTTGTATATAGGAACCCAGGCTTTCCATTGTGCTACACCTGCTTTATTAAAAATACGCCACAGAATGAACGAGTAGACCACATAAGAGATAGCGACAAATATAAGTCCAAAAAGCATCACGGTTGCAATAAAACCAGCTGCTTGCGCATCAGTTAGTGTGGTAGTGGTGCTCGTATCATAGTACGTCGGACTGTAATACATGTCCCCGAATAAGTTGGCAATGTTCATATGTTCTCCTTATGGTTAATAATTTTATTCTAGCATGCATTTTCAGCAAAATAACAGCAAAAAGTCGAAGCGTCCCCGCCTCGACTTTTTGCAGATTATGTAACGCTCAACTACCCACTTTGATTACTCATGTGAAACGTAAGTAATCAACTTCTGTCATGAACCTTATGCTGGAAAACACAGAGTATAGGTTTAAAAGGGTAAAAATGATAAAATAACCGAAGTGGCAAAGATACTTAATGGCTCTGAACTTGCCGGTTATATCAAAGAACGCCAAGCGCACCAAGTTCGTGCGCTGCGTCAAGCATGGGGTGTTTTTCCTAAGCTTGTGATTATTAAAAGCAAACATGCCTCGCCGGTTATTGATACCTATGTACGAATGAAGCAACGTTATGGCGACGATATTTTAATTGAAACCGAGGTGCTTTCGCTAAGCGAAGACGACATGCCGGCCGCAATTGAACGGTGCAACAACGACCCGAATGTTCACGGTATGATTATTCAGCTGCCGCTTGACGACGCAGAACGAACCGACGAAATCATCAACCTTGTAGCGCCCGAAAAAGATGTTGATGGACTTGGTGCTAAGGCACGTTACGACAGTGCAACGGCACTTGCTATTACCTGGCTGCTTGCCGGGTATGGTGTAGAACTACGTGGTAAAAAACTGACTATTGTGGGTAACGGCCGGTTGGTTGGGGCGCCGCTTTCGCGTATGTGGCAGCAAAGTGGTTATGACGTAACCGTACTTGATAGCAAAAGTGGTGATATTAGCGAAACGCTTAAAAATAGCAACGTAATTGTAACGGCGACGGGCGTACCGCGGCTTATTACAACGCATATGGTGCCGCTTGAGGCAGTATTGGTTGATGCTGGAACGGCCAGTGAGAACGGTATGATTGTGGGCGATATCGAACCGGAGCTTCGTGAACGAGACGATCTCACGATTACGCCAGAAAAAGGCGGCGTTGGCCCACTAACTATTGTGGCTTTGTTTGATAACGTTATTCAGGCTGCGCAAGCAGCGGCTGCTGCAAAAACGCCTGCGTAGTAGCGGTACTTATTCGGCTATACCAAGGGCTTCTTTAACGCGCCCAACTACTTGGCGAGGGGTAAGGTCGGCTTTCACGATATAGCTGTGAATGCCGAGTGAACGAAGGGATTTTGGCGCCTCCTCTTCACCTAGGTTAGTCAAAATAATCACCGGAATATTTTTACCCCACTCGTGAGAACGAATGTGCTCAAGCGCCTCGGCGCCGTCCATGTGCGGCATTTTAAGGTCAAGCAAAATAATATCGGGCAAAAAGCTTTCAACCATTTCAACGCCACGTTTGCCGTTGTCGGCAATCTGAACTTCAAAGCCATCGGCCTCAAATTTCATGCGGTACATTTGGTTGATGACGGGGTCGTCTTCTACAATGGCTATTTTGGTCATGTCTGTATTTTGCCTATTTAGGTTATCTATAAGCCTACTATAAAACAGGTATGACAAAAATGCCATTATGAATATATAAGGTGTATATTTCTTTTCAACACTTTATAGAGTATAGTGAAGGCACACTAAGAGGAGAAGGCGGTTTACATGAAGAGTAACGCGACCACGACCAACCTTAAGGAAATGACGTTTTCCGATCCTCGCGGCGAAAAAATGGCGCTGGAGCTTTTTCACGCCATGGCGACGCGCGTACCGGCGTATAAAAAGTTCTTGCATGAGCACGGTGTAAAACCAGAATCTATTCGTACTTATGATGATTTTGTTATGCATGTGCCCCTAATTGACAAGGAAAACTACATAAGTAAATATCCGCTTGCCGATCTATGTATGGACGGCAATATTTTTCATAATGGTATGATTTCGGTGAGCTCGGGCTCAACGGGCGTACCATATTTTTGGCCGCGAGGCCCCGAGCAAGACATGGTAGATACCGCCATGGTGGGTCAAATGTACGATACCTTTGAAATGAACCACAAAAAGACACTACTGGTGCTGAGCTTTTCATTGGGTACCTGGATTGCTGGAACACTTCTTATGACGTCTTCGATTCATTATGCCGAGGCGGGCAACCCAGTGAGTGTGTTAACGCCAGGCATCGAAAAAGCGAGTGCCATTGATGTCATTAAGCGCCTTGCCGATAATTACGAACAGATTGTAATTGGTGGATACCCACCGTTTGCAAAAGACCTTATTGAAGAAGGTGCGCGCGAAGGGATTGACTGGAACAAATACCACACGCGGCTCATTATGGGCGGCGAAAGCATTAGTGAAGAATGGCGCGACTATGTACTTGAACTAATTAACTCAAAAAATCCTTATTTTGATTCGGTTAATGTTTTTGGAGCAGCCGATATTGGTGTTGTGGGGTTTGAAACGCCGCTTTCTATTTTGGTTCGACGTGGCTACAACCAAAACCCGGTCATTGCCGCCGAAATGTTTGGCACCGAGGTCTTGCCGTCGCTCGTTCAGTTTGACCCAGTTCACCGGCACTTTGAAAAAGTCGATGACGAGCTGATTGTTTCGTCGAATTCGGGTATTCCCCTTGTGCGTTATAACTTAAAAGATACCGGGGGTATTCTTTCGCGCCACGATGCAACAACAGCTATTGCAGATTGGCTTGAAAAGAATGCGAATGAGGCTGGTGTTAAGCTCGATATGAATGATATGCCGTTCTTGTATTTGAATGGTCGCAAAAACTTTACGGTAACAATTTACAGCGTAAATGTATACCCAGAAAACATCAAAGCAGCGCTTATTAATGAGCGCGTAAGGCGCACCGTAACTGGCCGCTTTACGATGGCGGTAAAAACAGACGATGCTATGGATCAATCATTTGAAATTAACGTTGAACTTGCCAAAAATGTTGTAGGCACTATGGAAGATCAAGAGAAAATCGAACGAGTGATTCTTGAAACGCTTACGGAAAAAAACAGTGAGTATCGCAAGTTGTATGAGGCCGTTGAAACAAAAGCATTACCGCAAGTTCGATTGGTAACCTTTGGTGATCAAACCTATTTTGCTCGGGGTGTTA
>DATCYU010000046.1:0-12336 GCA_036526295.1 Saccharimonadales bacterium (SeqCode)
CCCGGTGAGCGCGCCCGGGCGGCACGCAAAAAAGCCGAGACGAGCGGTGTGGTGGACATTGATGAAGTGATCTTGAAGGAGCTGAAGTACGTATGACCCTAAAAACCGAGGAGAATATGACTAGGTTGACTACATTATGAACTCACTACCAATTGATATAGTGTTACTACCCGCAGACGATCTGGCTCAAAAAGCGATTGCTGTCAGTGAACTGCTTCAAAAGGACGGCGCGCTGTTTAAGCTAAGTAGCACGGGGCCGTTCCCCCACGCCTCGTTATACATGACCCAGCTCAAGATTGAAGACTTAGATAAAGCCAAAGAACTTCTTGCGGCGATTGCTGCTACTGCCCCTGCGCTCGACATGGCAGCAACAGGCTACTTTCAGGCCGAAGGTTACCTAGATCCGGACTATGAGAGAACCGATCAACTCGCCAGGTTACAAATGGACGTAGTAAATGCTATAAATCCAATCCGTGATGGTATGCGGGTGAAAGACAAAGCGCGAATGCTCGAGGCGACGGGACTTGTTCGAGAAAACCTCGAAAAATATGGCTATCGCGGCGTTGGGGAATTATTTCGTCCACATATGACATTAGCAAGATTTGCTGATGGCAAGGAGATCGATACATCCATACTGCCCGCCCCCGGTGAATTCAGCGGTCGGTTTGTCAAACTTGGCTTGTTTGAGATGGGAGACAATGGGACTTGTGCGCGGAGGATTGCGGAGTTTGGATTAGAGGGTATGTCATGATAAAAGTACAATTTGGCAACCTGATATTTACCCCTGTAAATCGAACACCTGGCCAAGTAGCTGCCCCGGTCGGGGCCATTCTTACGAGCAAAGGTAGCGGCAGCAACATATGGGTAAGTGAGATTGACCCAACCCTAGCTGACACTGCAGCTTTTTGCGAGTACTATGCTATTGGCATGGATGTTTCTGCAAACTGCGTGGTTGTTGAGGCCAGGCGCGCTGATAAAACTTGGTACGCAGCGTGCCTTGTACTTGCGACAACCAGGGCTGATGTAAACGGGGTTGTTCGCCGAGAGCTAGATGCTCGCAAGATCTCATTTGCACCGATGGATGTCGCCACTACGCTTACTAACATGGAATATGGCGGCATTACGCCAATAGGACTGCCTGCAGACTGGCCTATTCTCATTGACACCAGTGTTATGAAGCACGACAGAGTAATCATTGGAAGTGGTATTCGTGGCTCAAAGATTTTAGTTGCACCAGATATTTTGGCTACTTTGCCGAACGCAAAGGTCATGGAGATTACAAAATCATGAACTTCACCCGAGTTAAAGTCAGCACCACTGTTCCACTAGAAAACGCCGATGCCGTCCGCGAGGCGCTCGGCAAAGCTGGCGCGGGCATTGTTGGTAACTACAGCTTTTGCAGTTTTGCGATCATCGGTACGGGGCGTTTTATGCCTAATGACCAAGCCAATCCCCACATTGGCAAAGCAAATATGCTTGAGACTGTCGAAGAGGAACGGATCGAAGTTGCCTGCGATAGAGACGTCGCCAAACGAGTTGTCGCTGCTCTTAGACAAGCGCACCCGTATGAGGAACCAATAGTCAATATTGTGCCGCTCATTGATGAGGACCAGCTATGAAACTTCCCTCGTTCTCTACTGGTTTTACGAATAGGGTTGTCATAGTCAACGACCAAGACGAAATCGTCGGCCACAAAGAGCGTGGCACGCTGAGCCAAGAAGATATTTACCGCGTCTCAGCTCTTTGGGCCACCAACTCAAATGGTGACATCTTGCTCGCGCAGCGTCATCACACCAAAAAACATCATCCAAATTTGTGGGGCCCAGCCGTGGCTGGCACAGTTGATGAAGGTGAAACATACGACGAAAACATCGTCAAAGAAGCCGAGGAAGAAATCGGGCTTAAAGACATCCAACCCAAAAAGAGTCAGAAAATCCGGGTAACTGGCGAGCACAATCACTTCACCCAATGGTACACACTTGTCTGTGATAAACCTGCCGAAGATTTCGTAATCCAAGAAGATGAAGTCGAGCAGGTTAAATGGTTCACGCGAGCAGAACTAACTCGTGAACTACAAGAGCACCCAGAAAAGTACTTGCGTGGCACGCAATGGAATTTGGAGAACCTATGAAAACAGCAGTTCTACTCCATGGTACCGGCGGTAGCAACCAAGATTATTTCTGGTTCGCCGACACAAAGCAGGCGCTTGAGGCTAACGACTATACTGTTTGGTGGCCGCTACTGCCAAATACTAACAAGCCCATTTTACAAGATTCCCTTAGCTTTCTTGTGGGCAATATGCCGGAGCTCAATGAGGAAAGCGTTATCGTTGGGCACTCCTCTGCCTGCCCACTAATCTTGAGCCTCCTAGAACGAACAAAAGTACGGGTCAGCACGGTAATACTAGTCAGCGGTTTTTACCAAGACATCGACAATGGTGGCCAGTCGATCCTTATGCTGCAAGACACCTACGACTGGCAAAAAATCCGATCAAATGCCAAAGAAATATACCTGCTCAATTCAGACGACGACCCATGGGGCTGTAACGACCAGCAAGCTCGCCAGGCGGCCGAGAGGCTCGGTGCGCCACTTATTGTCATGTTTGGCCAGGGGCATATGGGGTCGAACGCGTTCAACCAGCCCTATAGGCAGTTTCCGCTTGTAAAGAAGTTATTGGATGCTGAGCTATGAAACTCCTACTATGTTCAGAAGGCTTCTACACCGAAGAAGAAATCGCCAAAACCGAAGAGCTCGTTGGTAAGCCCCGCGCCGAGATTGGCATTGCAATTATTAACGAAGCCTACGCTGTAGAAAAAGGCGGCCATCGCTGGGTTATAGAAACGCTCGCTAAGGTTGGCAACATATTTGGCGGTCACATTGAACTTGTGAATTTACTTGCCCTAGACTTAAGCGAGGTCAAGCAACGTATTGAACTATGCGATGTTATTTTTGTGGTTGGCGGTCACACGGACTACCTTATGTATGTTTTCCAAAAGTCAGGTTTTGACCGGTTATTGCCAGATTTACTAAGAACAAAAGTATACGTTGGTAGCAGCGCTGGTTCTATGGTTGCCGCACGGCGCATGTCTACCAAAGCTTACGAAATGGTTTACGGTGAAGAGGGAGATTACGGAGTTACCCACTACTTTAATTTTGTAGATTTTGCCCTCAAACCACACTTTGGCAGCCCGCTTTTTAAGGCGAGAACCAAAGAGCAGCTGCTAGAAGCGAGCAAGGGTTACGTTGGAACGGTTTATGGCCTAGACGACAACACGGCGATGGTGATCGAAGACGACAAAGTGCACCCTATTGGCGGCAAGCCGATAAAGATTGTAGACGGAGAGTTGAGCGAGGATGACGATATACTTTTACGAACCCGAGCGCTTTAAGCCAGATCTCAACCTTGAAATAACATAGTTCTGTGCAGTAAAATAGCAACATAAAAGCGTAAGAAGATTGGGGAAATATGTCGAGATTGCCCACTCCTGGAGGAGACAGCAATACCTGGGGCGGTGTTTTAAACGATTATTTGCTAGTCTCGCATAACGCCGATGGAACACTGACGTCCACGGCAGTACAACAAGCGGGCGCACCGCGGCTAGATACTACGAGTACAGACATTCAGCCGCTTGGTACGCAAACGGCGGGCAGCACAGGCAAGGCTGCAGATGCAGGACATATACACCCCACAACAGGCCTGGCGCTTTTGGCTGGCACGACTTTTGCGGGCTATGTGGCTCCGGCTGCAACCTCGTTGACTTTTGGCGCCTCGATTGCGGTAAACGCTGCGCTGGGGAATACATTTAACGTAACGCTCACCGCGTCTACCGGTACATTGGCTAATCCGACTAACCCGGTGGATGGCCAAGTAATTCGGTTCCGTGTTACGCAGGGTACCGGCGCTCCCTATTCGCTTTCTTATGGCACGGCGTACGACTTTGGCGCAGCCGGACAGCCGGTCCTTAGTACGGCGGTTGGTAAGGTGGATATTCTTGCATTTGAATATGTCGCAAGCCTGACAAAATGGTGTTATGTAGGCGCGGGCCTAGGGTTTTAGTATGGCTTTTGTGCGCATCACCTGCACCGGAACGTCATTTGCACCGGTAGTAGCGCTCAGAGCTGGGTCGACAGCTACGGTTTCGTGGACTGTGGAAGGTGGTGCAACAACGACCGGCCTTAGCCCAACTATTACACTGCCTGGTGGTACGAGTTATGTTGATTTTAACGTGAGCACCTCGGGCGTTGATACCTTTGGGGACGTTACGGTTTTTAACCTTGGGTATAGTGATGCGGACGACGTGGGCACGTATATGATTGGCCCAAGCTATAATCTGGCCGCTCAACCGGTGACGGGTTTACAATCTGTCAACCTTATGACTAACCTGCAAATTTTTTGTGCGGCACACACAAACCTAACGGGTGCTGTGGATTTTTCGGGTATGTCTGCTCTGCAACACATAGAGTGCTACCTGGCGAAGATAAGTAGTATTAACCTGACCGGATGCACCTCAATGGTACGGTTGTGTCTGGAGCAAAACAGCCTTTCGTCAATCGATCTGAATCCAATTGCAGCGCACGTGTATGATATTCGACTTGCCACGCAAACCACGGGTACGCTTACATTTACCCCACTTACGGCACCGCTAGCCAATGCCTACCACTTTTGCGTCCGCGACCAGGTTATTATTAACCATCCGACCGTAGCGCAGCTACCAGCCATTCAACAGCAATGGACGTGGAACACCAACCAGACGGGCGCCTTTGCTCCTGCTTCTACCGCACTCAGCTCTGTCATGGCATATGGTAACTGGTATACCTCGGTAAATGTTGCAAACTTAATGACTACGGGCTACTCGACACTAGATGTACACAACAACAACCTCACGTCGGTAAACTTAACGGGCTGCACTGGGCTGTGGAATATTAACCTTAGCAACAACAACTTAAGCACTGCGCAGGTCGACACAATCCTGACAACCGTCAATTCTTGGGGTACAAACTGGGGTGTCGGGTTTGGAATTTTAAATCTAGGAGGTAACCGTCCACCGTCTGCAGCTGGCGAGGCAGCCAAAACAGCGCTCCAGGGTCGTAACTGGACGGTGACAACCGAAACACTTACGTCGGCGAGTCGTGTAGCGGGCGTGATTGGTGACGAGTTTCATCGCCCTAACGCAACAGGCATTGCGAACGTTGGCAACGGGTGGTTTAGCTCCGACGGCGCAACGGCTAATATTTCTGGCAACACGCTTGTACGCACCGATTCAGGAGGTTTTAGGCGTTTTCTTAATTCTGGCGGGGGGCTGCTGCCGCCAGACTATACGGTGACGGCCCGTATTCCAGGAGCTACTCTTGGTAGCTATTTTGGTCTTATTGGCCGCTGGGGCAATAACGGGGATGGCGTGCAGGCTTTCTTTGCCGGAGCAGCCAATATCGGCAACTTTTCTCTATGCTCGGCTTCGGGGTTTTTGGTAAGAACGGTTAGCTTTACTACCCTGGCGACGTTTCCTGCATCGTGGTCGAATACATCTATTGACCATACCTTTGCTCTGCAAATGGTCGGTACAACGGTTACGGTTATTTTAGATGGCGTGGCGGTGGTCCAGGCGACTATGCCCAACAATGCCACGGCGTACGGAACGGGCTATGGAATTTGTGGCGAAGGACAAAACCGGGCTTGGTATTCTATTACTACAACCGCATCAGAGCGAAGTACTGCATCGGCCGCTATTTTATAAATGGTATAAACGGGACGTTTCGGCTAACACGTCACCTCTTGGGACGTATTTAAATTGAGCCATGACTCGTCGCCGGTAATGGTAATAGGACTATGCAACTGACCACTAACGATTTGCTCGGCTATGGGCGTTTCAAAGTACGTTGTCACAAGACGCTTAACTGGCCGAGCTCCAAACAGTGGGTCATATTGGGTTTGAATAAGGCCAGCCAACGTTTTGTTGGGCACAGAAAACGTTACGCCAAGCCGGGCAAGGCGGTTTTGCAGTTTAGCAAGCTCACGCTGAGCGACGGCCACAAGCTGTGGTATGTCTAGCGGTTGATATACCAAAATAGCATCAAAACGGTTCAAAAACTCTGGGCGAAAATGTTCCATAAGGAGCGGTAGCAAGGTTTGCCGTAAAAATTCGGGGCTATCTACTTTAGTGCCCTGCGTAAATGCCTCGGCAATTTGGCGGCTACCAATATTTGAGGTGGCAATAAGGGTGGTTTGAGTAAAATCAACAGTTTTACCGCTAGAATCAGTCAGTCGACCGTCGTCAAGCAGTTGCAAAAAAACGTCAAAGAGCTTGGTGTGCGCTTTTTCGATTTCGTCGAGCAACACAAGTGAATACGGTTGGCGCATAACAGCGCTAGTGAGCTGGCCACCTTCTTCGTACCCTACGTATCCCGGGGGTGAACCAGTTAAGCGAAGAGCGGTATGCGGTTCGCTATATTCGCTCATATCGAGCCGAATAAGTGATTTTGGATTGGCATATACCACTTGGGTAAGCGCTTTGGCAGTTTCGGTTTTACCAACACCGGATGGGCCAAGAATAAGGAATGAACCCCGTGGCCGAGATTCGTCGCTAATACCAAGCTGCGCATTGGTAATAATACGGGTAATCGTTTTAATGGCGGTGGGTTGCCCTACGACTGCCTGGTTGAGGTAGTTTTCTAGCCCTGCGAGTCGCGAATGGTTGTGCGAATCGAGACTGGCAAGCGGTACGCGTTCTCGTTCAGAGATGGTGGCACGTACATCGTTTACTGTTATGGTTCGCCTGCCGTCGAAGGCTGTCTTTACGATCACTTCTTCAAGCAAACGTAAAGCGGCATCGGGAATGGCACGGCCGTGGCCGTAGCGTTCGCTAAGGTGAATGATTTGCTCTATGGTGTCGCCTGCAGTTGTACCCATGCGCGCGGCTGCGTTTTCAAGAATAGCAGCAATGACATCGGTGTTAAGTGTTGTGAGCTCACATGGTACAAAGGTGCGATTAAAAATGTAGTTGGGCCGAAAGGTTTGACGAAAAGCGGTTTCAGTGGTGGTAACAACGAGCCGAATGTCTGGTTGCGAAGTTATGGCTTCTAGGAGCTCCATGGTGAGTTCGAGTCTGCCTGGTTCGTCAGATGCGAGCAGCTGGATATCCTCAACAACCACAATTGCCTGCCCCAAGCGGGCCATATTTGAGCGCAGCGCCTCAAAGCACGAGCTTAGGCTATTACCTCCTACGAACAAGCTGAGAATCGGCGCTGTATCAAGCGTGTATACTTTAGGCGGTAATTGAGGCAACGCACCTTCGGCAATACCCAGCGCCAGCATTTCTACCAGGCTGCTTTTGCCTATGCCCGGCTCGCCATAAATAACAGCATGATGATGCGTGGGCATCATAAGTATTTGTGCCAAGCGTTTTAGCTCGTTTTCGCGGCCAATAATGTGGGTAAACGTACCCGCTTTGGCAGTGAGGTTTTGTAGCCTAATAGAAAGTGGCGTGTTCATGCGGCAATACTCCCGGTGCGAGCGAGGCGGTTAGGCCGACGATTGCGGGCGCGAACACCTGGGTTAAAGGTAATAACGACGTCATCTTCGGTATCGTAGGAGTGTGTATTTATGGTGGCAGCACCGAGCCATGGCATGAGGGTTTGAGAATTTCTTTCTCGCTCCCAGCGGGGTGATGCGATACCTTGCTCCTTCACTATTGTTTCTTTTGCCTTCCCTTGCTGTTCGGGGCGTTCTGGCGGAGTGAGGTTGGCAGAAGAAAGGTTGCCCGACGCAACGACGCTTGCTGGCATTTCCTCAAGTTCAGCTGCTTGCTCTACGGAGGCGGTTGGTACGCGCTCGACAGTCTGTTTGGTAATTTCGGCAGGTGCCTTTGCCGTAAGACCGGGTTTCTTTGTATGGTCGGCGACTCGTTCTGTAGTCTGAGCAACCGCTTTTGGCTGAGTGGACAACTGTTCTGTTGGTGCTATGACGGGTGGTTTATGGCGCTGTTCGGGCATAATAATGTGTCGTGGTTCTGTATGATGTTCATGCTGGGGTAGTGATGTGGTTTGCTCTTGCTGGGTCGGCTGTGCGACTATAGGCGCCTTTACTACCTGTGGTGCTTCAGCTGGCTTGACGGTTGCGGTCGGGGCTGGTGCTTTACGTATATACACGACCTTTTCGGGTGGTAGTGCTGCTGGAGCAGTTACTATTGCTGGGCGTGGTAGTTCGGGTAGTGTTTCTTGAGGTTGGTGTTCAAAACGCGTGTCTTCCTCTACGGCCGCTACAGCAAGAATTTCAGCTGAAGGTTCTTCTTGTAGAGATTGTTGAGACGGCTCAAGTTCAACGTTTACCCTCTCTACTTCACTTGCCGCACCCTGTTCTACTGCCTTTTGCGCGGGTGTAGGGGCTTTTTCTTGAGCGGTTGGCGCTACGTGGGGTGATTCGTAGGATGCGAGCGCTATCTCTACTGTCTTGGTTTCAGGGGTGGTTTCTATGGTAGCTGCGGATTCTCCTGTGTCGAATCCCCCTGTGTTCTCTTGGGCTGGTGGTAATGGAGCGACGGTAATTGTAGTGTGTTCGGCGGCTGCCTGAGCGGTTGCGTCGTCATCGTTTGCTGTGCCCTGCTCTATTGAGGGCGACACGGTGGCAACTACCTCACTTACGGGGTCATCTCTCGTGTTTCCTGTGGCCATTTCGGTTATGGCAGCAGAAGATTCCACGGTCTCTGCTACTTCAGCGATTGCGAGCGGTTGTGGCGATGGAGTTGGGTCATAATTATCGTCTGGGCTGGCATCATAGGCCATTATGGCAGAGGTTTCGTCCTCTTCTATAGCGGCTGCATCACCCGTATCTTCAGGTTCTTCCTCTGGCTCCTTAACTATTTCCCGGATTTCGGTGGTGGCCCTAAGGATAATAACTTCTCTGCCCTCGGCCGTAATGCTCAGTTCAAGGGATTGGATCGACCATATCTCTTGGGTCTCTGTTCCACCAGGGGCAAGAACGGCTACCTCGGCCGCTCCCATGGCGCTGGCCGTTTCAAAGGCTACCTCTTGCTCGCTCATGAGCGGGAGAGGTTGATTAAGGTCAAGCTCGCCCGTTTGGCTGTTGTATAGGTAGTAAGAGCCATCGGGCCCCTTGCTGTAGCTTTGTATAGTGGTTATGGGTTCGATCTCACCCTCGTTGTCGTGGTGTGTATCGAGGCTCTCGTTGGGGTTATCGTCGACAATAAACTCTACCTCACCAGAAGGTAGGCTTTCATGTAAATCGTATTGTTCGCCCCCGTATTCCATCCCTCTCCTTTTTGCTCGGCCGCCTGTAGGAGAGGGCCATCAAGACCTTCTGCTACTCTTTACGGCGAAGAGCGCAGATACATAGTTCCAAACCCGGTTTTCTGACTATACAGTTGCGCGACAGCGAGGGAATTAGCACCCTACTTGCCCGGTTGCTTGGAATATATATAGCGTGTACTAATCATAGTCAATCCACAGACCTAGCGTATGTGACACAAATCACACAGGTGCTGTATTAATGACCGCAACTTTGATCACAACTAGTAAGGCCAAGGTGATACGACAGCCATGGAACGAGCGGTTATGCCATTGTCGGCTATTTTGTAGGCAAAGACCGCACAGTTTTGTATACTTAGTATAATAAACATAAGCAAAGACATTGAGTCGAAAAGAATAGTGGTACATGCCAAGGCTTCCAATTCCCGGTGGCGACAGTAGTACTTGGGGGATATCCTCAACGCTTTCTTAAGCGTATCGCATAGTAGCGACGGTACACTTAAAGATGGTGCTTCGGCCACAGATACCACGGTTGTACACACGAGCGGTAATGAAACCGTTGGGGGCGTAAAAACGTTTTCAAGTTCTCCGGTTGTGCCCACCCCTACTTTGGGAACGCAAGTTGCGAACAAAACATATATTGATAGTTTGCCGCATACCCTTTTGCTACCAACCTATTCAAAGCAAGGTAACCTTTCGGTACTGACGGGCACCATGAAGCTGCCTATTAGTGGTACACATACCATTGTTGGTACACGGCTTATGGTAGGTACGGCGCCTACTGGTGCAAATCTTATTTTAGATATTAAAAAGAACGGTACGACAATTTATACGACCCAGGCAAATCGGCCAACGATTGTGGCTGGCGCAACGAGCGGTGGCCCTGGTGCGGCACCCGATGTCACTGCCTTGGCCGCTGGCGATTACCTGACTGTCGACATTGCACAAGTTGGCTCTACGGTTCCCGGGGCAGATCTTACGGTAGTTATTGTAACTACAACGGTAGGATAACATGGCGCATTTGCTGAATGCCACCCGGTTTAAGAGCCCCAACCCTGCTGTCGCCTCTTTTACGGTGACGATCCCTACTACGACTGCCGGCTCTACGTTGGTGTGCATCGCTGGTGGAGGCGCAACCATTGCGGCGCACTTAGGTGGCACGACTGGCACTCTGTTTACCGCACGTGTCAACTCGCTTGCGACACGGCAAGTTATTGCGCAGGATCTTGTAGACACAAGCGGTGGCACAACCACAATTGGAATTGTGCTAAACGGCGCCGAAAATATCGACGGTATGATTTATGAGTTTGCTGCTGGCTCGCTTGGTGCATATATCGACGGAAAAACGAATGGTGATGTTGGAGGCGATGCAAACGTCAACAGCGAAGGACAAGGCATAGTTGGCACACTAACTACGACTGGTGCGGCGGTACTATTTATGATGTTTACCGCGGGTGACGGTATTTCAACGGCAACCCGACAGTGGTGGGGCATGGAGCCACTCGGTAAGCAGTCGGCAAACGAATACATTGCAACCGATGCCTCTAAATCGCACTATTGGTCGATGATAGGTATGTCAGCTCAAAGTGCGGCCGGTACGTTTAATGGCAAAAGCACCCGTAATACATTATCCGGCGAGCATCAGTCGATTATGGCAGCTTATACCGACAACCAGCCGGGTACGCTACCCTACACGGCGTGGCCAAATGCAATTGCCGCCGAAAATTCCCTACCCGGCGTGGACCGCCAGGTATTTTTAGGAATTACGACGAGTCCGCATATTTCTGGCTATACCGACCAGATGTCGTACTCGCCTGGTAGTACGGTAAACTTTAAAATCTTTTCTGAAAACACGCAATTTAGAGTCGACGTTTATAGGTTTGGTTTTTACGGGTATCCGTCGTTTAGCGGTCGTCGAGTGGCTTCAATAACTGGGACTCCCGCTATACAACCTGCGCCAACAGTCGACTCATATGGGGCTACCTCATGCGCGTGGTCTACTACCGCAACATGGGCAATACCCGCTACGGCAACGCCCGGTGTCTACTTTTTTCAGATGGTGCGAACCGACAATACGGCGTATCAAGCTCAAGGTATTTTTGTGGTACGGTCGGCAAAACCGGCAAGCAAAAATTCAGCCAAAACGGCGATTGTTACTGCCGATGTGACATGGCAAGCATATAACTTGTGGGGTGGAACTGCCGACACGGGGGGGGGAGGAATTAGTGGCTATTCTGGACGTAACCTTTACGACGCCGCACCGGCAGCGCCAGGTATAAGCGGACGGGCCTTTGCGGTTTCGTATGATCGCCCCATGGGAACGGGAGGGCAAAACCCCGTCACGTACTTTTGGGACTCCGAATCGGCGCTTATTAACTTTCTAGAGGGCAACGGATATGATCTTGACTATTACTCAAGCATCGACCTCGAGCAAGACCCAACCATTCTGTCTCAATATGGGGTTGCAGTGTGCTCTGGACATGCCGAATACTGGACTGCTAATATGCGCAATGCCTATGAAAATGCTCGCGATGTTGGTACTAATCTAGCGTTCTTTAGCAGCAACACCTCGCTTTGGCGCACGCGGTTTGCGTCAAGCGATACTAACAAACGTAAAATGATTTGTTATAAAGACTCAGCTGATACAACTGGGTACGACAACACAACAAAGTATGACCCGGTGAGCTATACCGGTACCTGGCGCGATAACCGTACAACGGCGGGTGGTGTCAATAACACCTCGCGACGTCCTGAGTCGGGCATGACGGGTATGTGGTTTGTGGGTAACGGACCATATTTTGATTGGGTTGCCGTACCTAATTCGTATCGCACGCTGCCGATGTGGCGTAATACGTCAATTGCAACGGGCGTAAGTATAGCCCTTAGTACAACTAATTCGGGCACTATAACAACGGCCGGTACGAGCCTCGTGCTGAACCAACCGACAAACACTGCCGCTGGCGACCTTATTATTGTTGCGCTCACCTTAAATGGCAACCCAGGCTCGTACGCAAATAACGGCGCCAGATTAGTGCGACAAACTATAGGGGCAAACCAGTCAACTATTGTTTTTGC
>DATCYU010000047.1:0-3636 GCA_036526295.1 Saccharimonadales bacterium (SeqCode)
ACGGCATTACTGTTCATGCTGCTCCTTAATGGTGCAAATGGCCTGCGGTGGTACTATGGGGTGGTTGCAATAGTTGTTGTAGTGATAGCAACACCGAAGTTTCGTCTCTACCAGAAATAACGCTCATGCTACAATAAGAACAGTATTCCAGGTGGGGTTAACGTGGCAGACAAACGGCGAGTTAAACGAAGTATTAAGCAATTACAGCGCGTGAAAACGTGGCAACTCTTTATTTTGCTTATTTTGATAGGGTTTGTTGCAGCTACATTTTTGCGGCTCAATAACATTGGCATGGATCAACGGCGGGCGGCTGTGCTTTCGGCAGATAAATCTGGCGATGAAGCGGCAATTCAAAGTCGTTTGTATGATTTGCAGCGCTACACCGTAGAACACATGAACGCAGATACTGCGCCTTTCTACCTCGAGAACGAATACAAGCGTGAGGCACAGCGACGAATTGATGCGGCAAAAACGTACGCCAACCCTAATGGCAATATTTATGCAAAGGCAGAGGCGGTCTGTAAGCCCCAGTTTACCGTATGGTCAGAAGCCTATGTTCAATGTTTTGCCGATCAGCTTTCAAAATATCCACCGTCACCCAATCCTGCCGAAAACGTTACACTGCCCGACGTAAGTTTATATCGCTATAATTACGAATCACCCCTATGGACGCCAGATTTTGCCGGCTGGTCGGTGCTGCTTTGTGGGGTGATTATTCTTATGATAATTGCCCGTTTACTAGGGATGGCGATACTCCGTCTACTACTAAAACGCCATTACAGGGGTATTTAGTAGTTGACACCGTGTTCGCCAAACGGTACGCTACTAGAGTAAGACGCTAAAGGAGGTATAAGAACTTATGGCTTACAAACACACTAACTCGAAGGGGGTAACCTACTATCTGCACAAGACTGAGGTGACGCTTCGTGGCGGCAAACCACAAACGATCTACTTCTTTGCAAAGGTAGAAAACAACCCTAAAGGCGAGCCTTGTGATCTTCCGGCTGACCGCGTTGTTAAGGAAAACCCACGCAACGGCTTCCTAACTGTCAGCAAGAAAAAAGACTAGTTCATTTTAAACTTGAAACATAAGCACGTTTGGTGATACAGTAGTATCAAACAAACAGGTGCCAAAACTGCCCTCTACGGCGTCTGTTGATGCCCGCGAGGGCTTTTTTGATTGTGAAACTATGATACAGTATGGCTATGAACCGACTTGCCGCAGAGTCTTTGCCAAAGCAACGTGTTACGCCCGAAGCGCTCACTGAGTTACCACCGATTGCCGTTGATTTAGGCGAGCGTGCCGCAGCCTTGGTGGCAATTATGGATTATCTTAACTATGCAGCAAAAACCGTGGGTGCCAAAAATGCGGGCACGGCTTTTGCTAATCGTTACGGCGACCGGGCGCCAACAGTGCTACGGGGGATGGATGACAGGCGTAATGAACTTCGACTTGGCTTTGACGATGCACTCGATACGCTAATTGCAGGTCCAGCACTACGGGCGCATGGATTCGGTGACGAAGAGATAGAAAAGCTGAGACTTGCCATGCAGGCTGCTGTTAACCGACGGTTTGGCGTTGGCCAAACAAACAGTCGAAACCGAGCCGCAGCGGTGAGCAGGGCAAAAAAGATCGCGTCTCCGCCAGCTTAGTTAGTCGATGCCATCAATAAGATACCCAAGCTTATGCTTTTTTGTGAGAAGCTCTGGTTTATTGAGGCTGGTGATAGGTACTTTTAGCTGCACGATTTCAGTCACTTGGTAACCGGCCTGGGTAAGCGAGTCAAGCTTATGCGGATTCTGGGAAGCTACTCGAATAGTTTTTGCTACGTTCAAATCGGCAAGGGCGGCAAGAACCGTGTCATAGGTACGCAGGTCTGGCTGTAAGCCCATATGCGCCAGCGATTGAACGGTGTCATACCCCTTGGTTCTTTGTAATTCGAGCGCTTCGATTTTACGCTCAAGGCCTATGCCGCGCCCTTCAGCATAATGATATACGACAACACCCGCTTTCTCTTTGCTCATAAGGTCGAGAGCGGCATTAAGCTGGCCGCCACAGTCGCAGTCCAACCCATGAAAGGCCTCGCCAAAGAGGCAGGAAGAATGTAGTCGTACCAAAGGAGCCTTTTTTGTAAGGTCACCTATGTGTACACTAACGCAATCTCCAAAATCAGTTTTGTGGTAGGAAATGGTAAAATTGCCGTGTTTAAGGGGCAGAACAGTGTGTTGTGTAATCATATTTATTTTTAGTTAATTAATACTTTTCATTGTAGCATAGAGTGATTCAGGTCATTGACGCAAAAAGACCAGCACGTAGCTAGTCTTTTCATAATTGCATGGTGGGGGCGGATGGAATCGAACCATCTACCAAGTGGTTATGAGCCGCCTGCTCTAACCGATGAGCTACGCCCCCGGGGTGCTCGCTTATTATAGCGTATTCCTCTCTGTTAGGCTATAATGAAGCTAAAAGAGCTACATGCTATGCCAAACATAAACATCCGAAAATGGTACTACCACTTAAAACATCGCTACGCCACAATGAATAACGTTGTGGTGATGGTGGCGATTGTCGTTGGCGCAAGCTGGACATGGGGCTCGATTGGTATGATGCAGCGAAACTATACGCTCCAAAAAGAGGTAGATGCCAAAACGCGTGAACAGCAACTGGCAAACCTTGAAGTGCAAACACTGACGTTCGAGCAGAACTACTACAAAAGCCCCGAATACCAAGACCTTGCCATGCGAATGCGCCTAGGTATGGTAGACGCTGGCGAAAGAGCTCTTATTTTACCACCTAACTCACAAGTAGCCATAAACGAAGACACGCACTATCAGCAAAAACAAACAAAAACTATTCAGCCCGAAAGCAACTTTCAGCAATGGGTAAACTTTTTGTTTGGCGCTAGCCGGCGGGGCAGTAGCTAATAGAAAAAACACCCATCAAACGACGGGTGTTTTAAAAAGCAGCTAAGCCACTTACTTTCTTTGGGTTGATAGTAGAATGTTTACAGCCTGTTGATATTCGGCGGTGGTGTATTGGTTCTTAATAACATTAAGGTCTTTAGGAAGTGTGCCGTTGGCAGTGTCGATATCTTTTAATAGAATCTCTGCTGAGAGAAGCTGTGTGTTATAGGTGTCAGATAACTTGAATATGTTCTTTAAGTAAAGGTCACAAACTGAACTGCCCACGGCCGCTTGTTGAACTTGCTGCACGTTATTGTAGAGGGCTGAGGTGTACTTATAACCGTCAAAATTGATCACGCCATTGGCGCCACTGTGCATATCGACAATAAACTCAACAAAGACTGCACCGGGGTAATTAGTTGTGGGTTTTCGGCTAATGTGTTGAATTTTGCCCATGTATGAATCATTAGGGTCACAGCGTCCTCCCAGGCCGCCATTGGCGCCTACTTTATAGACGACCTGGTATTTTTTAGAAGGCGAGGTAAGTGTAATGGTTTGAATGACGGTGTCAGACTCCGAGTGTGGGCCATGGCCTTCAGATTGCAGCGACCAACTTTCTGGGTAACTCCAACTTAGGGTAGCGGGAAATAAACTGTCGATTGCGCCTGTTTTCATCTTTTCCTGGGGAGGGGTAGTGGTAGCGATAGTTTGACTTGTCGCAGTGGTGTCATT
>DATCYU010000048.1:0-2870 GCA_036526295.1 Saccharimonadales bacterium (SeqCode)
TAGTTAAAATGTCACCACCAAAGTCGGTGTCGGGCAGGTTAAGGCCCTTGCGGCTCATAAGCGTACCATCGTTTTCAACACGAACCTTTACCGCCGTGTCTGATGGGATCTCGAGCACGGTTGTACGAACCTTGCCATCAAAAATATAAATTGGCTCACCAACCTTTACTTTATCGGCTAGGTTATACTGCACCGGCAAGGTTAAGCCGCCGTCATGCTCAACAGCGTAATCAAGGACAAGTTCGTCACCCTTTTTAACGGGCAGGTGGTTGTCTACCAGGTTACCAAGGCGAATTTTTGGCCCCTGAAGGTCTTGCAAAATTGCCACTGGCTTTTTAAGTTTTTTACTTGCTTTACGGATCCATTCAATCTGTTCGTCGCGTTCCTCGTAAGAACCGTGGCTGAAGTTATGACGGAAGCCGTTGACGCCAGCTTTTGCTAGCGCTTCGATTTTTTCGTAGCTGTTGACTGCGGGTCCAACAGTAGCCAAAATTTTAGTACGTTTAAATATAACACTCATCATTACATATTATACACCTTTTTGCGACATATGTGTATAAACGGCGTATGAGCGCAAACCTAGTCTATAGTCGCTAGTTGTTTTTGTAACTCGGCGTCGGTTTCCCATATAAATGTTTTTGTAACAAGTTTGGGTAAATACGAGCTACCGGCCGCTGTTTTATGCTGCATGAGATAGACTGGCTTGTGCCGAGACAGTGCTGCCCCTATCTCCATGAGCTGGCCTGCACTTCTTCGTTCCGAAGAAACAATAACAACGAGCGCCTCCTGCTGTTCTATTGCCTCAAAGGCACGCTGGAAAATCACCTTAACGTCGTTCGCCTCCTGAAAAGGAGCAAGTACTTCATCAAACAGTGGGCAGTACACTTCGTGCCCATGAGCCGTGAGCGTATCGACTACCAAGCGAGTGCGTTTTTTGACTACTGCAATATCTTCGCCCGTATAGGCATAGCTACAAAACAATTTCATGTTATTACTATACCAGCTAGCGACCGAGTTTTGCCTCTGTCTTTTTTATATCAATAGTTGTTTTTACAAGCGTATCGGGCGCAAGTGACATGCTATCAATACCCGTTTCTACCAAAAAGCGTGCAAATTCGGGGTAGTCCGATGGCGCCTGACCGCACAAACCAATTTTTACATGTTTAGCTTTGGCAATTTTTACAATACGCCGAATAAGCTCTTTGACCGCCTCATTATTTTCATTATAAATATGCGCGACCGTACTGTTGTCACGATCGACACCAAGCGTAAGCTGCGTCAGGTCGTTCGAACCAATCGAAAAACCGTCGAATAGTTCAGCAAACTGCTCACCTAAAATAACGTTTGAGGGGATTTCGATCATAACGTAGGCTTCAAAACCATTTTTACCGCGCTCGAGCCCATTCTTTTTCATAATAGCCAGAACATTTTTAGCCTCGGTGAGGTCACGGCAAAATGGTACCATGGCTTTAATGTTCGTAAGGCCCATTTCGTCGCGCGCTTTTTTAAAGGCTTTACACTCCAGCTCAAACGCTGCTTGGTAGTCTTTTGAATAATAGCGGCTAGCGCCACGCCACCCGATCATTGGGTTGTCTTCGATTGGTTCAAACTGCCGGCCACCGATCAGCCCGGCATATTCGTTGGTTTTAAAATCACTAAAGCGAATAATGACGTCTTTTGGGTAAAACGCTGCGCCAATCATAGCAATACCCTCGGTGAGTTTATCGACAAAGTATTGTGCTTTGTTCTCGTAACCTTCGGTAAGCTCACCTATGGTATGGCGTACCTCTTTATCGACAACTTTATCAAAATGTAGCAAAGCAAGCGGGTGAATCTTAATGTGCGAATCAATAATAAATTCTTCGCGCGCCAAGCCTACGCCGTCATTAGGAATGAGCGAATAGGCAAACGCATGGTCGGGTGAACCAATATTCATCATCATCTTTGTTTTGGGGCGCTCAAGGTGGTTAATGTCGGTTTCATTTACCTTAAACTTGAGCTTACCTTCGTAAACATAGCCTTCGTCACCTTCGGCGCAACTAACCGTCACAAAACTGCCGTCGGCAATTTTTTGTGACGCATCAGTAGTACCCACTACACACGGAATCCCCAGCTCACGAGATACAATGGCAGCATGGCATGTTCGGCCACCTTTGTCGGTCACGATGGCGCTTGCCTCTTTCATAATAGCCACCCAGTCGGGGTCGGTCATTTCGGTCACCAGCACATCGCCCGGCCTAAACATACTAATGTCTTTGAGTGACATAATACGGCTCACGCGCCCGCTACCAATTTTATCGCCAACACTGGTGCCCGTAGCAATTCGTGTACCTTTTTCAAGTAGTTCATAGGCTTCAATTTTGGTTGTATCGCGCCGTGATTCCACCGTTTCGCCACGAGCCTGCACAATATAGAGTCGCCCGTTGTCTTCGTCGAGTGCCCACTCAATATCCATCGGTCGGCCATAGTGCTGCTCAATTTCAATTGCCCATTTGGCAAGTGTTTGAACTTGATCGTCGGTAATAGCAAAACGCTTTTGATCGGCAAGCGGTACGACAATATTTTTTGTTTTACTGCCAGCAATCGGAATCATTTTTTCTTTTTTGCTGCCAACTTTTTTACGTAGAATTGCCATAGTAGGCTTAAATACTGTGAATTCGTCGGGGTTCACGCGGCCCTGTACAATATTTTCACCAAGCCCATAGATAGCCGTCACCATAACTACATCTTTAAAACCCGATTCGGTATCAATCGTAAACATAACACCGGCGGCCTTGGAACGCACCGCAACCATTTGCTGCACACCGACTGAAAGTGCCACTTTCATATGATCGAACTTGTTTTCAACCCGGTACACAATTGCACGGTTC
>DATCYU010000049.1:0-8462 GCA_036526295.1 Saccharimonadales bacterium (SeqCode)
CACGGCGCTTGCCATCTCATTTTCCGTTTCCAACGGCGCGCGAAATTCTCCATTTTGAAGGCCTTAACGGTCCAGATGGCATTAAACGAAAAAGCCCTGCTAAAGACGAACCATGGCACTATATTGACCCGGCCAATCTCGACGATCGAGCTATCGTTGGTATGATTAGTGACCATATTTTTAATATGGCCGAAGCCTTAAAACATCAAAACCGTGAACGTGCAGCCTTTGAGGCTGCCTGGATGGCCCATGCGATTGTTGATGGCTTAACTCCAGCACATCACTACCCGCTTGAAGCCAAACTTGAAGAACTGCGTGGTGGAGAGGGGCTTGAAACGCGACGTACTACAAAGGATAAACTACTTTTGCCAGGTAACACTCGCCGCATGCAGCTGCGTAACAACTGGGAGTATTGGGGTGCGCGCGGAGTTATGACAACGCATCTTAATTTTGAACTTGGTATTGCCACAACTATTGCACCGCTACGGTTTGACGAAGTATCGCCAACCGACGAAGAATATGCTCGCATGGAATCAGAACCTTTCGAGAATTATTTTTTAGAGGTGCTTGAGCGAGTAAATGACATGAAAATGTATGAAGAATTTACGAAGGTTGGTTGGACTCGTGAACTTGCAAAAGATACTCGCCTTGAACTAGTGCCAACTATCATTAAGGCTGTTATGCTTGCCTGGTACCAGGCAGTTGTAAGGTCGCGTCAGGCATGAACATTCGAATCATTAGCGGGGAATTTGGCGGTCGTAAAATAACCGCGCCCGACACCGGAAAAACCCACCCGATGGGTGAGCGTATTCGTAACGCTATGTTCAATAGTTTAGGCGGAATTGTTGAGGGTGCCGAAGTGCTTGATGCTTTTGCTGGTACCGGTGCTATTGGTCTTGAGGCGTTGAGTAGGGGTGCCCACGGCGTAACGTTTATTGAGCGTGATCGAACAGCACAAAAGATTCTTGCAAAAAATATTACGTCGCTTGGTGTTGAAGAACGTTCTTCGATTGTGCGCACAACGGTCAGCAACTGGCTCGAAACTTCAAGTAAAAATTACTACGATTTAATATTCGCCGACCCACCCTATAACGATCCGCAGTTTTCCACAGTTATTCGCCTCATGGACCTATTAAAACCAGGCGGGTATATGGTATTATCGCACCCAGGTAGGGGTGAGGGACTTACCAAAACGGGAGTTGTTGTGGTGGACAATCGTAGTTACGGAAATGCTTTCCTCACCTTCTACCGCCGTGAAGGAGCCGCCTAAGTGGCGGTATTTTTAAACTAAAGAATTTATATGATACAAGTAAAAAATGCCCACACAACCTCTTTTGATGCTGCCGAACTAACTTTACTGCGGGGTTGGAATGACGACATAGCCGCTCAGCTCGTTGAGCTTTCTAAAGAGGCCGAAATCCGTAAGTATACCCCTAAAGATGTTGCGCGTCGCTTTTCGGACGTGGCCGCTGCTCATGCATGGTATAAATCAAAACCTCACATTGTTTACACATTGCAACACAAGGGTAAGGTAGGTGGTTTATTCTGGTTTTCGTACGAGCCGCGAGCAGAACTGCAGTCAGACTACACCATTGGAATCCGCATGTATGAGATGCTCCGCGGCAAAGGCCTAGCCGGTGCACTTATAGAGGCCTGCCACGAAGATTTCAGAAAAGAATCAGGCTACGCGGGTGGTATTTGGCTTATAACCGACGACAACAACGATCGTGCCCAACATATTTATGCCAAGCACGGTTATGAAGTTCGCAATAAAAAAGACGGACGAGTGCTTTCGGTCCGTGCAATATAGGTTAGCTACCGTTACGTAAGCGGGCATTCTTTTTTTGAACGAGCCAGAATAGAGCTACGCCAAATACGACGCCGCAAATTATGCCGAGTGGCAGGTTATCGATTGCGAGTCCAAACTCGACACCAAAAACCATTCCTATTGGAATAAGTAATACCGACAGTGCGGTTTTGCGCCTAGTGTCTCTAGCGGGGCATTTTTTGTTCATGATACTTTTATGGTAGGTATGTTGTTGAAACGAAGCCGTGGATCTCGACTAATGTTCCGCGTAGACTGGTTGCGGTTAGCTCAACGCTATTGCCTGCGGCGGCATTGTACAAACGAATATCTGTGGTTCCGGCGAAGATCATGGCACCCGTAAGAGCGCCGGCTGTCGTAAATCCAATAGTACCACCACCATTGCGAACACCAGTTGCGCCTGATGGCAGTGAAAGTCCCCCAACTCTGAGGTTTCCGGCTACGTTGCTATCAAGGGTTGCCTTAACACTGAAGTAGTAGGTAACACGACCGTTATCTACGACCATGCGTCCAGACTGTGTTGTATATGTTGGCGTTCCAGCCGTAGTTGAACCAAATAGCGTTGGAGTCCAGGCACTACTACCCTGTACGACGCCATTAACAAGATCGGCGACGCCGGTAACAAAACCATAGCTGTATGTATTACGAGCGTAAAGATTAGTTGTAGCGCCCAATAGAAAAGACCCAGGTACATTGGCGTGGCCTGCCATAGATAATCGGTCAATAATTGCGCCAATACCATCACTGTTATCAAGCACATATGCAGGATTGGCGGTTGCTAATGCATTTGGCAATGTTGTAGAGGCCCACATTGCTCGGGCGTTTAATAGTCGAGGTGGCGCAGTATAGCTTGTGCCGTTGGTGCGGAATTTATAGGCAATTCGGTAGGTGTCGGAGAGCGTCGTGCCGAGGTCGCTACTACCTGTGATGTCAAATGCTACCGAAGTTGGGTAGCGGCTTGTCATTTGGGTCACAGCGCCAGAATCGGGGCCAATCCAGGGGTGTACGCGGTCCCAGCGGTTTGCATTTGTGTCAACGACAGCACAAGTCCAGTCACGAATAATCATGTCGCGGAAGTGGCTGTCGCCCATATTCGCTTCAATCGCTATGTTGTTGGTAACGTTCGATATTGTGGTGTTAACAAAACGACAGTCATAGGCGATGAGTTCCGCACCTGGTCCAGAGCGCGTTACGAGCCCGCGGTTGATACCGTCGGTAAATAAAATATGAGCTAGGGTAAAGTGAATTACGGTGCCTACCGACAAGATTGTTTGCGCGTTGAGGGCACCATCAAGATGACCGCCAATAATAGACTTGTCCTCGGCGTAGCCCGAGCCATCCCACGCATAGTTTATAAGGATAGTCATAGATGCACCTGCGTAAATGCGAGCATCTTGAGCAAGAATTAGGCTGTTGCCTTTGGCGATTGTGAGTGTAGTATCTAAGCGGTATGAACCCGGCGGGAAGTAGAAAGTCATACCCGGGTTTGCATCGAGGGCTGCTTTAATAGCGGTTGTTTGTGACGAAGATGTACCTTTTGTGACACCAAAGTCAAGAATATTTAATGCATCGCGTGCCGCAAGCGCAATATTAGTAGCGCTATGGCTGTTGTTGATATTTGCAGCAATCTGACTGTCTAAGTCGGAAGCGTTAAATTTAGTAGCAGATATAGCCCCATCTTGAATATGAGTTGCATTAATGACACCATTTTTAAGCGAACCGTCGCTACCATGAGCTTGGCTTAAATAATCATTGAGGATATCTCCCCAGTTACCTGCGTCTTGACCTGGAATTGGTAATCGTGGCATGGGGCTTAGCGGCTGCCTCCGTACCCGCCAGCGCGTGGAGCGGGCTCCTCATGCGATTCCAGTAATGCAACAATGCGGCTAATACCAAAGACTGCTAGGCATGCAAGACCGAATACTTGCAGGAATTTTTTTCGGTCCATGGGCATAGTAAGAATTTTATGAATGCGAGGCCGAATGAAATGCTCGACGGATGTAGGGTTAATGGTGCTCATGCTATTTTTCATTGTGTTTATGTATAGCAAAATCACTGAGGAGATGCAATGATTTTGAGCAAAGCGTATAGCCTAACTAGCCATTTGGTGCGTGAAGCGAGAACGGCGATCGCGTCGCCATAGAATTTCAACGAATATAATACCAATCAGGCTAAGGCCAGCTATCCATACAAGATGCGTGGGCTGTAAATCGTAGGCGAGGCGGCTACCGGCAAAGCGCCATAGTACGAGTACCCAAAACGTGCCATAAAGCACGGCTACAAGCAGTAGTTTCCACCAATTCAGTGGTCGCGCAACACATACAATAACCCACATACCTACGGTTATAGCAACCATCGACGAAATAGTATTGCCTTGTGCTGAAGTACCGCCGGTTAGCATAACAGCAAGGTAGCCCGCAAAAATCAATGTAGCCATTAAAACGCCAACCGGTACGGCAAACTGCAAAACCCGCCGCAAAAAGCCCGGCACATACCGCTGGTTATTTGGTGCAAACGACAAAAAGAAGGCCGGTATACCTACGCTGACCGTAGAAATGACCGCTAGGTGTCGTGGCAAAAACGGGTAGGGCAGAGCTGCAAGGGTTACGGCCAATGAAAGACACAATGAATAAACGTTTTTGATTACAAACAGGCTAGCAACTCTCTCGATGTTGGCAATAATGCGCCGGCCTTCGCCGAGTACCTGAGGCATGGTTGCAAATGAGTTATCAAGCAACACAAGCTCGGCTATAGATTTTGTTGCTTGTGCGCCGCTCGCCATGGCAATACCAATATCGGCGTCTTTTAGCGCAAGCGCGTCGTTGACGCCATCACCAATCATCGCAACGGTATGTCCTTTAGATTGCAATGCTTTAATAATGGATTGCTTTTGTTCTGGTGTAACTCGCCCAAATATGGTGTGTTCTTCAACAGCGCGAGCTAAAGCTTTTGCGCGAGTAGGTAGAGTACGTGCATCTATAGCGCCTTTTGCCTCTAATCCAACCTGGCGCGCAATGGCGGCAACAGTATGCGGGCTATCGCCAGAGATCACCTTAACGGCTACGCCTTGCTGAGCAAAAAATTCCAGGGTTGTGTGAGCGTCATGACGAGCGCGCTCGCTAAGCACAATCAGTGCGGCTGGCGTTAAGCGAGCCGGTAGAGCTTTGGCGGTGGGCTTAGTACGTGATTCAAGCAGTACCATAACTCGTTTACCCTCTGCTGCAATTTCGGCCGCACGTTGCATGAGCGGGTCGTCCTTTTTGCACACGATCTCGGGCGCACCCATAACCCAGTGAGCACCTTTCACCTCTACAGCACTCCATTTACGCGCTGAAGAAAACGGTACAGTTTGCACGGCTTTTGTTTTTGTGGGAAAGGCGGTGTGTAGCGCAGTGAGCGTGGGCGAATCGGGTTTGGCGGCAAAACCAGCCAGGGCGGTTGAAACGGCATTTTTTTGTGCCTCACCCAGTAATTCAAGCGCATCAAATGCAATATGACCTTCGGTAAGGGTGCCGGTTTTGTCAAAACAAAGCACGTCAACTCGGGCTAGTGCCTCAACGGCCGGAAGTTGTTGAATAAGGACTTTTCGCCGTACTAATGCAACCGCTGCAACAAAAAACGACAGTGAGGTTAATAGAACGAGCCCGTTGGGAATCATACCGTCGACGGCAGCAATAGAGCGTACGGCGGAATCCTGCCAACTATTACCGCTGCGCGCAATCTGACCCCACGCTAAAATAGGAGCCGTAAATAGGATTATCCAGCTAATGTACCGTAGTAACTTGTTAATCCCTGCAACAAGCTCGGACTTAGCAATACTAAACCGCTTGATTTGCTTAGCGATTGTGTGTGCGTAAGCATTTTCGCCAACGGCAGTTGCTCTAATAAAGCCTTCGCCAGCTACCACAATGGAACCAGATAATACTGTACTGCCGCTGTGTTTTACGATCGGCTCTACCTCTCCGGTTAAAAGCGATTCATCTACCTCAAGCCCTGTACTTGTTAGTACCTCGCCGTCAGCGGGAACTTGGTCGCCGTTCATCAGCTTTAATACGTCATCTTGCACCACTTTGTCGATTGGCAAATCTGCAAGCTGCCCTTCGCGCATAATGTGGGCAACCGGGGTATTCATAATGGCGAGCTTGTCGAGCATGATTTTTGCTCGTAGCTCCTGAATAATGCCAATGGCGCTGTTGACGATTGCCACCACCCCAAGCATTGCATCGAGCGGGGAAGAGCCTACAAGAATCACGACAATTGTTAAAGCGCCGAGCAGGGCGTTAAAGCGTGTGAAAATATTTGCCCGTAAAATATCGCCTAAGGAACGGCTACTGCGCTCAGCTATGGCATTAGTTTTGCCGGCAGCAACACGTTCGGCAACTTGATCAGAGGTAAGACCGGTGAATGTTTGGGGTAGCATTATCTACAGTGTACAGTATTCTCGCCGTAAATTCTCAGCATTTTCACTGTTAAACAGTATTCTCGTGACTAAATTGCACACGGGCGGCCGCAACTGCTGCTAAGATATGGTTTTTGTTTTTGCATTCAGGTAGAGTTGCCTCAGCAAACCATTCTGCGTGGGCAATCTCATCCGAAGGCTTAATAGCGCCAGGCTCTGCTATACCCACAAAAATATATCGTGCTGAAACACCATCGTCATTGGTGAGTGTAGCCGCTGATAGTAACCCGATTTGCGCGCCGTTAATACCAATTTCTTCTTGAAGCTCCCGATTGGCTGCATCGTCGGGCGATTCTATGCCCTCTTTGCCGGCTTCAAATTTGCCGCCTGGCAGTTTCCAGTTATCAGGGTCATCGGCCTCGGTTACAACCAGGAATTTCGCCAAATCTTGAGCATTAAAAATCGCTATTCTTACGCTGTCGGTGGGTTTGTGCATATCTAAACTATATCAAATAGGAGGCAGCACTTTATGCAAAATAAAAGAGTCCCAAACTTGTCGGGTCTCTTTTTTATAATAATTTCATGGTGTGCGTGTAATATTTGTCGGGCTCGACCAGGGGTCCGAGGACCCCTGGTCGAGTATGCGCACGTTGCCAGTCAACCGTAGAGACCATGGTTGGCATGGTTCTCTGTACTGCGTTCTCGAAGGGATTGTCACACGAGCCACGACTAGCCGTTAGTGATGATCCACTCGCCGCAGTCGTCGCAGTCGCCCTCTCCACCTCCTACGCAGCAACACCTCCTCTCGAACGATCGCAATTTGCGCCGCACCATGTGGTACGACCGGAGTAGCGGGGACAGGATTTGAACCTGTGATCTCCGGGACGTAAACCCGGCGAGCTACCAAGCTGCTCTACCCCGCGTCGGCCACCCTTTTCGGTTGGCCTACTCGTACGGTTCGCCATCACAATGATCGCGAGTACTACAAGTGCGCGCTTTTATTATATAACATCCAGTCGCGTGGGGACTCGAGTGCAATGCGGTAGATTGGAAATCCTAATCAAAATAAAAAGCCTCAAATTTTTGAGGTCTTTTTATCTGTAATAATCTCATGGTGCACGAATGCGACGTTAGGTGGAACCAAATTGAGCCGAGTATTTTGCTGATGTATCAAAAGTTGCGAGATCTTGGCTTTGCATATGAAGAAGGTAAAATCAATCCACCTTAGATTAGTTTAACTTTGTCAAAAGCAGTTGCACGAGCTCGGGGAACTCAGTCTTCTTTTTGTCTTCACCGAAATGACCTTGACTATCAAATTCATGATACTCAGTCTGTAGCCTGTCGCGAATAAAACGCGCTTCTTCGATCGGGATATATGGGTCGTCAGTGGAAGCGAATTGGATAATCCAATCCTGATTCGCTTTTATCGCCGCCCAATCCCAAGGCACGGAGTAGTAGCCGCTCTGCTTTTCATCTTCATCTCCAAGATCAGTGTAGCAGGCACCGACCAGGACTGAGCCCTTCAGCTTGTTGTTCTCTGCATGTCTCATTGCAGCAACTGCGCCAGACGAATGCCCAACTAGAATCGTATTTTGATCGGCACGCAGTTCATCTTTCAGGAACGGCAGCCAGTATTCTGCTCTCGCCAGCTCGGGGTCAGGGAAATCAGGAGCGATTGCTTCAATGCCTTGCTTTTTTAATTCGCTGACACACCATGGAAACCAATTATCGTGTCCAGTGCCACCGCCATTACCGTGAATAAATATGATCTTGTATTGCATACATTGAGTATAACAGTAGCAAGACCCGTCGAGCGAGAAAGGACTCGAACCCATGCAACAGATACGAAATTGTGGACAAAATAAAAAGACTCCGAAATTCGGAAGCCTTCTTATCTGGAATAAGTCCATGGTGCACCATAGAGTACGTTAAGATAACTTTTTCAGATGACCTGGAAGGCGACAATGAGGCTGTGCGCGAGCTACTAGACAGCAAAACTAACGCCGAGAAGCTATCTAAGTGACTACTCGGTGTTTTGATTCCAATGTCGTTCACTGGCGCAGCGACTTCGCAGTTTTACGAGAAGGCGATAGGGGGAATATAGCCGCCGTTATGGGCGAGTTAGAGCAGTCCGCGGATCGTGGTCAGGAAGTCCGTGGCGATCTTCCGGGCGAGGATCAGCGATCCTGCCGCCGAAGGGTGAATCTGATCGGTCCCCACCGCGATGTCACGATCTCC
>DATCYU010000050.1:0-3012 GCA_036526295.1 Saccharimonadales bacterium (SeqCode)
GCAGCACCGAGCTGTTGAACAGCGTTCAAAATGCCCGAGGCCGAGCCGGCATGTTTGTGATCAACATCGGTCAATACAACCGCAAAGATAGGTGCCATCACGAGGCCCATACCTGCACCGGTAACAAGTAGGCCAGGAATAAATTCCCATGGACTCGTATCAACACCGTGCGCTTTTACGAATAGGTAGGTAATAAGCAGACCAATCGCCATAACAACCGCGCCAAAACTCAGTGCATACCGGCCAAGCTTAGGGATAAGCTTTTGCCCAAGTAAGCCGATTGCCAGCGAAATACCAACGGCGGTTGGAATGCCAGTAAGAGCTGCTTTGACAACTTCGTATCCTAAACCAACTTGAAGGAGAAGGGTAAACGGTAGGAAGAACCCAATCATTGCACCCTGGAACACAAGGTTAACAATCAGTCCGGTCACAAATGTTTTGGTTTTAAAGAGTGAGGGAACCGCAAGTGCCGAGCCGTCTTTACGGTCTTTAACTTTTTGCCACCAGGCAAAGAGGCCAAGCACGGGTAGGGAACTTGCAAGCATAATGAATGTCCATAGTGGCCAGTCAAGATCGCGGCCTTCAATGAGTGGGAATACCATAAGGAACAATGCAAGAACAATCAAGAATGTACCACCAAGGTCGAGCTTGAGCGGGTGCGGCGACTTACCGCTTGGCAGGTATTTTGCGCCCGCAATCAAAGCAAACAACCCTACGGGAATATTAATCAAGAAGATTGGGCGCCAATCCAGGCCAGCAATGTTGGCGTGAATTAGTAAACCGCCAATAACCGGGCCGAGCGATGCCGCCACGCCAGCGAGCGCACCAAACAGGCCCATAACCCCACCGCGTTCGTGTGGCTTAAACATCACCTGCATAAGTGACATAACCTGCGGCACCATAAGGGCAGCCATACTACCCTGAACAAGGCGTGCGCCAATCAGCACCTCAGTGTTCCACGCGAGACCACTTAAGAGCGAGGCGAGCGTAAAACCGGCAACACCGGTCATGAAAAGCTTTTTGTAGCCAAATACATCACCCATGCGGCCACCGGTAATAAGGAGTACGGCAAAGGCGAGTGAATAACCGGCAATGAGCCACTGAATGGCTGCATAGCTGGCGCCTAGGTTTGCCTGAATGGAAGGTATGGCAATGTTAACAATAGTATTGTCGAGTAGGTCCATGACGAACGCGAGGGCAACGATAATAAGGGCAATCGTGCGCTGGCGGCTCGTGAACTTGCTCGCGTGATGCTGTGCCGAATGCGTTGGATGTTCGGTTGACATTTTATGCGTTCCTTTCTATAATATAGATAGTTTAGTTAATAATTATCTTAGATTGTAAGATAATTGCTATGTGGAGTCAACTATGAAATCACGACAAGAATTGATAGAAGAGCTCAATCAGTCAATGCAACGCTCTGGCACGCTGACCGTACTTCACACTAATGCTGTTGCGCAAAAGGTTGGTATTAGTGCCACCGAATTTGAATCAATGGATCTTATTAACCATCATCAGCCTATGAGTGCGGGGCACCTTGCAATGCGCTGCGGCTTGACTACCGGGGCAATCACGGGCATTGTTGATCGCCTTGAGCAGGCAGGGCTGGTAAAACGAGTTCGCGACCCAGGTGATCGACGCCGGGTTTTATTGGAACCCATTAAAAACAGAACAAGACAACAAAAAATATGTGAGCTGTACGAGCCAATGAGTCAGGCTTTTAGCGAAATAACCAACGAGCTTACAACCGAACAAATTCGATTCTTAATTGACATTCATAATAAAATGAATGATCGAGTAGAAAAGATTATTACCGAACTTCGCGAAAAATAACGAACTAATCGCGTCGCTCAACGACAATCGTACACTTAGTGACAAGGGCGGCAATGGCACCTACGGCAGCCAGTACTGGGGCAAGCACGGCGCCAATGACACCAATGGTGAGTGGCAGCTCAACCAGTATCTTATTTGACTCGTCTTTTATGATAATGCGGCGAATGTTGCCCTCGTTAATAAGTGCTTTTACCTTGGCGAGGAGTTCTTCGCCATTAACGGTGAATTCTTCGGTTGCTTTTTTATCTGTCATAATTTCAGTATAACAACAAGGTATAATAAAACTAGTGAATACAGCACTTGAAAACAAGCTAAAAACATTACCTCGCTCACCCGGGGTGTATTTTCATAAATCAAAAACGGGTGAAATAATTTATGTTGGTAAGGCGGCGATTCTAAAGAACCGAGTGCGGCAGTATTTTCAATCTCAGCGCGATATGGATACAAAAACACGAGCGCTGGTTGCCGAAATTAACGACACCGACTGGATCGAAACCGAGAGCGAAATTGACGCGCTATTTTTAGAAAGCGAAATGGTCAAGCGGTACATGCCGCGTTACAATATTTTGCTTCGCGATGACAAATCGCAGTTATTTGTACGAATCGACATGAAAAGTGAATGGCCATACGTAAGTTTTACGCGTAACCCGGCCGACGATAGTGCCGAATACTACGGGCCATACTATAACGGTTTCGCTGTTAAAAAAGCACTTCGTTACTTACGAAAAGTTTTTCCTTACTATACCAAAACGCCTAAAATGGGCGAACGACCGAGCCTTGATGCGCATATTGGCCTTGACCCACGGCCGGGTACAACGAGCGAAGAATACAAGGCGAATCTTCGTAAACTTATTCGCTATATGGAAGGCGGTCGTAAAACCTTAACGCGCGAGCTAGAGCGTGACATGAAAACAGCTGCCGGGTTGCATGATTTTGAAACGGCTGCCTTGTTACGAAACAAGCTGCGAGATTTAGGCGAATTACAGCGAAAAATCATGTTTGGCGACCATGAGTTTTTGAATATTAGTAAAGATAGAGCGCTTAGCAGCCTTCGCGATCTGCTGCTACTGCCGAAAATTCCGGCCCGCATAGAAGGCTACGATATTTCACACATGAGCGGCACTAATGTGGTGGCGAGTATGGTGGTTTTTAGCAATGGAGTGAGTGACCGTGCGAATT